>AYNO01000011.1 GCA_000500915.1 Rhodobacter sp. CACIA14H1 | reverse complement strand
CGCAGCAGGGCAAAGCGGATTTCGGCCATCTCGCGGTAATAGCGCAGGAAGGCCGCATTCAGCGCCGCCCCCGCCACCGCCCCCAGCACCGGCACCGCCTGCGTCGCCAGCTTCTGGCCCAGCGCGGCGGCAAAACGCGGCGCGACGGACCGGATCACCTGCGCGATGGCCGGTCCCGTCACCGTCAGACGTGCCGACAGGAAGGACGTGTTCACCCCGTCATCCGCCGCCAGCGGGGACCCTGCCGAAAACACCCGCAGACATTCCGCCCGTATCGCCGGTTCATCGGGATCGAACCCCGCCTCCCGCGCCGCCCGCCTTATCGCGTGCAGGATCACCGTCACCGTCACCGGCAGCTCCGCGACCGAGGTGGCAATTCCCCCCGCCCCGCCCAGCGCCCCGCTGACCACCGCCGCCGCCATCGACCCGTTGCGCCCGAGATCCGGCCCTTTCTCGCCCACCGCCGCCACCCCGTGCGCGGCCATCAGCGCCTTCTCCGTCGCCACCCCGATCTGCGCCCGCAGACTGTCGGGCAGCAGGGCGATGCGGTCCTCGACCGCCCCGCCCAGCCGGTTGACCACCGCCATGACGGGCCCGTTCGCCCGCCTGTAGCGACGGGCAAGCGCACGGATCTCGGCAGTCCGGTCGGGGGCGGCAATCGCGGGCAGATGTTCCATGACGCAGAATGTGGGGCACGCCGCCCCCCCGCGCAAGGCTCAGGTGGCCTTCGTCACCGCGCCCGTCACCCCGTCCCACGCGCCCGTCTTCAACGCCAGACCCAGCACGCGGTCGGGGTTCGTGGGGGGCGGCATCTCCACCCCCTCCAGCCGGCGGAAGCCGAAGCGCGAATAATAGGGCGCATCCCCCACCAGCATCACCCGCTCCCAGCCCAGCCGCCGCGCCTCGGCCAGCGACTCGTTGATCAGCAGGCCCCCCAGCCCCTCGCCCTGCCGTGTCGGATGGACGGCGACGGGGCCCAGCAGCAGCGCATCCTGCCCGCCCACCTCCACCGGCCAGTAGCGGATCGCGGCAGCCAGCGTCCCGTCGCCATCGCGCAACGTCAGACACAGCGCCGCCACCGTCGGCACCCCGTCCCGCAAACGGTAGGAAGACAACGCCGTCCGCCCCGGCGCAAAGCAGAGGTCATAGAGCGCCTCCACCTCCCACCAGTCGTCCTCGGTTTCCTCTTCCAGACGGTACAAGCGGGCGACCTCCGAATCCTCTGGAAACGCCCGTAACATGCGCATACGACAGGATCAAATCAGCAGAGCCGGATCACATAACGGATGTTCTACCGCCCCGCCGAAGGCCATGGCCTGCCGCACAATCCCTTCAATGCCATCGTATCCCCCCGCCCCATCGGCTGGATCTCCACGCGCGGGCCGGACGGGGACAACCTCGCCCCCTATTCCTTCTTCAACGCGGTGGCCTACACGCCGCCGCAGGTGATCTTCGCCTCGAACGGGGTCAAGGATTCCGTCACCAACATCCGCGCCACCCGCGTCTTCGCGGTGAACATCGTGGAAGAGGCGATGTTGCACCCCATGTCCGCCACCTCTGCCGTCCTTCCGCCCGGCACGGACGAATTCATCCACGCCGGCGTGCCGAAGGAAGACTGCACCACCATCCTCTGCCCCCGCGTCGCGGGCGCCCCCGCCACGCTGGAGTGCGAACTGGTGGACATCGTCACCCTGCGCGGACCCGACAATTTCCTGATCATCGGCGAAGTCACCGGGGTCCACCTCCGCGACGACTGCATCCGGGGCGGCCGCTTCGACGTGACGACCTTCACCCCCGTCGCCCGCCTCGGCTACCGCGACTACACCTTCGTCCGCGATCTGGTGGAACTGAAACGCCCCGGGGACAAGTAACCCGGCCGCCGCGAACCCGACCCGTCCCTGTACCGCCCCCTACCCCGCCCCCTACCCCGCCAAGATCCGCGACTTCGCCGCCAGATCCCCCCCGCGCCAGACATAGGCCGCGACCAGCGCCTCCCCGCCCGTCCGCATCGCATGGGGCATCCAGGACGGATGCCGGATCACCACCCCCGGCGCGACGGGCGCAAACCCCGCCTCCCCCCGCTGCCACAGCGCCGTGCCCGAAAGCGGCAGATAGACCTCCTCCGCCTCATGCGCATGGGCCGGATAGTCCAGACCCGGCCCCAGCAGCAGGAACCCCACTGCCACGTCATCGCTCGCAATCGGCCCCCGCAAGCCGATCAATTCGGTCCAGCCATAGCCCCGCAGGAAATCCGCGCCGAAATCCGACGCCCCGTAGGTCTGCCCCCAGCGCAACCCCGCCGCCCCGTCCCGCAACCCCGCCACCAGCCCGGCAAACCCCGCAGGCGCCGCCGCCGCCGCCGCCCCCAGCACGGCGCAGACCGGCAGCCCCGCAGGCTCCGCCGCCCGCGTCGCCCGCAGGTCGGGCCACCCGCCAGCGCATCCCCCGCCCCGCCGTCCGCAACGCCTCGCGCAAGCCCTCGGCCAATGCCACCGCGTCCATCCGCACCTCCCCGCGCAACCCGCGCCACAACACCACATCCCGCAGCGCAGCGCATCCCCTTCCCCCACCCGCCGCCAGCCTCTAACCTTCCGCCAAACCGGACAGGGGACAGCAGATGAAGACCATGATCGGCGTGATCGGCGGCTCCGGCGTCTATCAGATCGACGGGCTGGAAGGCGCAAGCTGGCTCAAGGTGAAATCCCCCTGGGGCAAACCCTCGGACGAGGTGCTGCTCGGCCGCCTCGACGGCATCCCGATGGCCTTCCTGCCCCGCCACGGGCGCGGACATGTCCATGCCCCGTCCGAGGTCAACTTCCGCGCCAATATCGATGCGCTGAAACGGCTCGGCTGCACGGATGTCATCGCCGTCTCCGCCGTCGGCTCCCTGCGCGAGGATTACCGCCCCGGCGATTTCGTCCTCGTGGACCAGTATATCGACCGCACCTTCGCCCGCCCCAAATCCTTCTTCGGCACCGGCTGCGTCGCGCATGTGGGCTTTTCGCACCCGACCTGCCCCCGCCTCTCCGCCGCCTGTGCGCAGGCCGCCCGCGCCACGGGCGTCACGGTCCACGAAGGCGCGACCTACCTCGCCATGGAAGGCCCGCAATTCTCCACCCTGGCCGAATCCCGCCTCTACCGGTCATGGGGCGCCGACGTGATCGGCATGACCGGAATGCCCGAGGCCAAACTCGCCCGCGAAGCCGAACTCTGCTACGCCTCCGTCGCCATGGTCACCGATTACGACTGCTGGCACCCCGGCCATGACGCGGTGGACGTGGCCGCCGTCATCCGCACCCTCACGGCAAATGCCGGCAATGCCCGCGCCCTCGTGGCGGCCCTGCCCGCCCTGCTCGGACCGGACCGCAGCCCCTGCCCCCATGGCTGCGACCGCGCCCTCGACACCGCCCTGATGACAGCCCCCGACAAGCGGGACCCCGCCCTCCTCGCAAGATTAGACGCCGTGGCAGGCCGCGTCCTCCCCCGCTGACCGCCCGCTGCCTTCAGACTCTGTAAACCACCGGCATCGTGATACTCTCCCCGCAAGGGGCACCGTGGCCCCCTTTACCAGTGGAGCCGTGTCATGCTCGCCGCCCATATCCGCCTGCTGCAATCCCGCCTCGCCACCCTCGGCCGCTACGCCGGCCCCCTCGACGGCACCCGCGGCCCCCTCACCGATGCCGCCATCCGCAAGGCCCTGCCAGACCTCGGCACGGGCCTGCCCCCGGACTGGCAGGGCTGGACCGCCCGCCGCCTCGCCGTGGCCACGCTGCAACTGGTCGCCAAGTCCGAAGGCATCGACCCCGGCACGATCGACGGCTGGTGGGGGCCACAGACCGGCTACGCCGCCAACGCCCTGCTCCTCAAGGCCGATACCGGCCGCCTCCCCGACTGGCGCGACATCGCCCCCTCGACCGCGAACCCAAACGCTTGGCCAACCGAAAGCAACGTCACCGCTTTCTACGGTCCCCACGGCACCCCCGAAGGCCGCCGCCCCCCGCTGGTCAAGGTCCCCTCCCCCTGGACCTTCCGCATCGCCTGGAACCTCGCCCAAACCCGCAGCTTCCTCTGGTCGCATGAAAAGACCGCCGCCTCCGTCACCCGCATCCTGTCCCGCATCCACCAGCATTACGGCGAACAGCGCCTGCGCGACCTCCGGCTCGACATCTTCTCGGGCGATTACGACCCCCGCCTGATGCGCGGCAGCCAGACGAGATGGTCCATGCATTCCTGGGGCATCGCCTACGATTTCGACGACACCCGCAACCAGCTGAACTGGGGCGCCGACCGCGCCAGCCTCGCCCGCCCCGAATACCGCCCCTTCTGGGACATCTGGGAAGCCGAAGGCTGGGTCTCCCTCGGCCGCACGAAGAATTACGACTGGATGCACGTGCAGGCCGCCCGCCCCGACTGACCCGCAACAACCAGCCCCCGCCCCTTCATCCCGGCGGCAAATACCCTCAGGGGGAGTCGCCGCAAGGCGACGGGGGCGGAACGCCCCCCGCGCCCCGGCCCGCGCGCCCCGCGCGGGGCGGGGCTTCCGGCGTGCGGGCGGAACGCCCGCTCCGCTTTGCAACCGCGAAAGCCGCACTCGACGCGCCGCACCGTCCCCGCTACACCAAGGCGCAGCCGAACCGGAGACGCCCATGACCAAGACCGTCAAGGATTACATCCGCACCATCGTGGACTTCCCCCACGAAGGCATCCTCTTCCGCGACGTGACCACCCTCTTCGCCGATCCGCGCGGCTTCCGCATGTGCGTGGACCAGCTCCTCGCCCCCTATGCCGGGATGCGCATCGACAAGGTCGCGGGGCTCGAGGCGCGGGGCTTCATCCTCGGCGGCGCGGTGGCGCACCAGTTGTCCACCGGCTTCATCCCGATCCGCAAGAAGGGCAAGCTCCCCGGCGCGACCATTTCGGAAAGCTACAAGCTGGAATATGGCGAAGCCACCGTCGAGGTGCATGACGATGCCATCCAGCCCGGCGAGAAGGTGCTGCTCGTCGATGACCTGCTGGCCACCGGCGGCACGGCCGAGGCGGGCATCCGCCTGATCGAACGCCTCGGCGCACAGGTCGTGGGCTGCGCCTTCGTCGTGGACCTGCCCGATCTGGGCGGCCGCAAACGGCTGGAAGCGCTCGGGATGGATGTCCACGCCCTCTGCGCCTTCGAAGGGCTGTGACGGCGCTAACCCTTCCTTAATCCAGTCGCGCTAGAACCGATTCTGCCGGTTCACCCCCGGCGCTGCTTGCACGGGACGACACTTCCCACCCCGCCCCGCCGGTTCACCCCGGCGGGGTTCTTCATCACCGTCATTGCCCTGTCACAGGCCGCAGGCTAGTTCTGCGTCCATGACACCCTTTTCCGACCTGTTCCGCACCTTCGGCCATATCGGCCTGATGTCCTTCGGCGGCCCGGCCGCCCAGATCGCGCTGATGCACCGCGTCCTCGTGGACGAACGCAAGTGGCTGACAGAAAAGGAATATCTCTCCGCCCTCTCCTTCTGTATGCTCCTACCGGGGCCCGAGGCGATGCAGCTTGCCACCTGGTCCGGCTGGCGCCTGCGCGGCACGCCGGGCGGGCTGGTCGCGGGCCTCCTCTTCGTCCTGCCCGGCGCTCTCGTCGTCCTCGCCCTCGCCATGACCTATGCCGCCTTCGGACAGGTCCCCCTGATGCAGGCCCTCTTCACCGGCGTGCAGGCCGCCGTCGCCGTGATCGTGATCGAGGCGCTACTGCGCGTCGGCAAGCGCGCCCTCAAGGGCCGCGCCGCCCTTGCCATCGCGGCCCTCGCCTTCGCCGCGCTGTTCTTCCTGAATGCCCCCTTCCCGCTGGTGATCCTCGCGGCCGGCCTCTGGGGCTACGCCACCGCAGGACAGGACACCGGCCCCCTCCCCCCCGCGCCAAGGGCCACCCACACCGCCCGCACCGTCGCACTCTGGGCTACGATCTGGCTTGCCCCCCTCGCCCTGCTCTGGGCCACCGATGCGGGCATCCTGAAGGACATCGCCACCTTCTTCGCCAAACTGGCGATCCTCACCTTCGGCGGCGCCTATGCCGTGCTGGCATGGATGGCGCAGGCCGTGGTCGAGGATGAGGGCTGGCTCACCCTGCGGCAGATGATGGACGGGCTGGGCCTTGCCGAAACCACCCCCGGCCCCCTGATCCTCGTCACCGAATTCGTGGGCTACATGGCCGCGCACCGGCAGGGCGGCTGGACCCTCGGCCTTGCCGGGGCCGCCGTCACGCTCTGGATGACCTTCGTGCCCTCCTTCCTGATGATCTTCGCCGGCGCCCCGTGGATCGCCCGCATCACCGCCGATCCCCGCCTTGCCGGTGCCCTCTCGGCCATCATGGCCGCCGTGGTGGGCGTCATCGCCAACCTCTCCGTCTGGTTCGCCGCGCATGTCTTCTTCGCACAGGTGGGCCGCACCGACCTCGGCCCCCTCACCCTGCTCACCCCCGACCCCGCCAGCTTCCGCCCCGGCCTCGCCGCACTGGCCATCCTGTCGGGCTGGCTGCTGCTGCGCCGCCACTGGCCGCTGCCATGGGTGCTGGCCGTCGCCGCAGGCGGTGGCCTCGCGCTGCACGCCCTCCTTCCGGCCATGGCGTGACGCAAAGGAACGCTTCGCCCCCGCGCCCCCTTTCCTTCGGGAGCGAATCCCCCGTAAATGGACCCGACAGCGGAAAGGACAGCGCATGGCCCGCTCCATCGACTACGGCAACCTGATGCACCGGGCGATGCGCGGTCTGATCCAGACCGTCCTGCGCGACGTGGCAAAGGACGGGCTGCCCGGCGCACACCATTTCTTCATCACCTTCGACACGACCCATCCCGGCGTCGCCATCGCGGACTGGCTGAAATCCCGCTACCCGTCGGAAATGACCGTGGTGATCCAGCACTGGTTCGAAAACCTCACCGTTACCGACGACCACTTCACCGTCACGCTCAACTTCGGCAACCAGCCCGAACCGCTCGTCATCCCCTTCGACGCGATCCGCACCTTCGTCGATCCCTCCGTGGAATTCGGCCTGCGCTTCGAAACCCATGCCGAGGACGAGGACGAGGATGAAGAAGAGGATGGCGACGACGGCGACGACGACCCGCCGCCCCAGCACGACGCCCAGATCGTCAGCCTCGACAAGTTCCGCAAGCATTAGGGCTGCGCTGCCGACGGTATGCGACGGTATGCCAATTGATTTCGCGCCCTCCCTTGGCTAAGGGCAGGACAGCGAAATCAGGAGTCTTGCAGATGTCCGCCACCCGCACCGAAACCGACAGCTTTGGCCCGCTGGAGGTCCCCGCCGACAAGTATTGGGGCGCCCAGACCCAGCGGTCCATCATCAACTTCCCCATCGGCTGGGAACGCCAGCCCGTGGCGATCATCCGCGCCCTCGGCGTCATCAAGAAGGCCTGCGCACTGGTGAACATCGACCAGGGCGACATCGCGCCGGAACTGGGCAATGCCATCGCGGCGGCGGCGCAGGAAGTGATCGACGGCAAGTTCGACGACAACTTCCCCCTCGTGGTCTGGCAGACCGGCTCCGGCACCCAGTCCAACATGAACGCGAACGAGGTCATCTCCAACCGCGCGATCGAGATGCTGGGCGGCGTGATGGGATCGAAGAAACCCGTCCACCCCAACGACCATGTGAACATGGGGCAGTCCTCCAACGACACCTTCCCCACCGCCATGCATGTGGCCATCGGCATGATGGCCCGCGACGTGCTGCTGCCGGGTCTGGAGAAGCTCTCCGCCGCGCTCTGGGCGAAGTCGGCCGAATTCAAGGACATCATCAAGATCGGCCGCACCCATACGCAGGACGCCACGCCCCTGACGCTGGGTCAGGAATTCTCGGGCTATGCCACGCAGGTGGACAAGGGCATCGCGCGGGTGAAATCCTGCCTGCCCGACATCTATGAACTGGCGCAGGGCGGCACCGCCGTCGGCACGGGACTGAACACCCGCGTCGGCTGGGACACCCGCGTCGCCGCCCGCATTGCCGACATCACGGGCCTGCCCTTCGTCACCGCCCCCAACAAGTTCGAAGCCCTCGCCGCCCATGACGCCATGGTCATGTTCTCCGGCGCGCTGAAGACGGTCGCGGCGGCGCTGTTCAAGATCGCCAACGACCTCCGCCTCCTCGGCTCCGGCCCCCGCTCGGGTCTGGGCGAGCTGATCCTGCCCGAAAACGAGCCCGGCTCCTCCATCATGCCGGGCAAGGTGAACCCGACACAGGCCGAAGCCCTGACCATGGTCTGCGCCCATGTCATGGGCAATGACGCCGCCGTGGGCTTTGCTGGGTCGCAGGGGCATTTCGAACTGAACGTCTATAACCCCATGATGTCCTACAACGTCCTGCAATCCATGCAGCTTCTGGGCGACGCGGCGGGCAGCTTCACCGACAACATGGTGGTCGGCACGCAGGCCAACACCGCCCGCATCGACAAGCTGATGAAGGAATCGCTGATGCTGGTAACGGCGCTTGCCCCCACCATCGGCTATGACAACGCCACCAAGGTCGCCAAGACCGCCCACAAGAACGGCACGACCCTGAAGGAAGAGGCGATCCGCCTCGGCTTCGTGGACGAGGCAACCTTCGACCGCGTGGTGCGGCCCGAGGACATGATCGGTCCCAAAGGCTGACCATGGCCGAAATCGTCAACCTCCGCCAGAAACGGAAAGAGGCGGCCCGCAAGGCCGCCCGTACCAAGGCTGACGAAAACGCCGCGAAATTCGGCCGCAGCAAGGCCGAACGCGATCTGGAACAGGCGCGGGCGGAAAAATCCGCCCGCGACCTCGATGCGCACCGGCGCGACCCGGAATGACCGCCCGCCCCGTCAAGCATTCCCTGACCCTGCGCGGCCACCGCACCAGCGTGTCGCTGGAAGAGGAGTTCTGGCAGGCCTTCCGCGCCATCGCCACCGAACGCGGCCTGACCCTGAACCAGCTCGCGGTGGAAGTGGACGAGACGCGGGAGGGCGATGCAGGCCTCGCCTCGGCGATCCGCGTCTTCGTGCTGCGGCGGTATCGAGGTTAACCGGGCGTTAAGGGATTTCTGACATCCTGCGCGGATGCAGCCGCTTCCCGCCACAATCACTCCCGACCGCTGGATACTCCAGCTCTTCAGCGCCAAGGCCGTGGCCGAGGGCGGCATCATCCGCCGGAAGGTCGAGGATGTGGAACGACTTGTCGGACGAAGGCGCTTCCTGCACGAAGTGCGCCGCCGGGGTTTCCACGCGGTCGAGAATGCGGGTCAATTCATCGTCTTCTGCAATCAGGACCCCGTGGACGTCTTGTGCTGACCAAATTTCTTCGAAGAAATTTGCAAAATTTTTCGAAAAATTTTGCCTTCAACCGCCCGGAGCCGCTTCGAAATCCCCGTCAGATTTCGCCCCCCGCCGCACCACCCGCAACCAGACCCCATCCCGCGCCCGCACCGTCAGATGCGCCACCGGCACCGGCACCCGCCCCTCCACCACCTCGAAGCGGAACACCCGGCACAGCATCGCCAACAGCAGCACCCCCTCCGCCATCGCAAACCCTGCCCCCGTGCAGACCCGTGGCCCCGCCGAAAACGGCAACCACCCGTCCCGCGCCGCCGCCTTCGTCTCCTCCCGCCCCCAGCGGTCGGGGTCGAAATCATCCGGCGCAGCCCAGATCCGCTCATGCCGCCCCAGATGCCAGGACGACAGCACCACCTGCGCCCCCGGCCCGACCTTCCGCCCCCGGAACTCTTCGGGGCAGACCGTCTCGCGCACCATCATCGGCACCGGCGGGAACAGGCGCAGCGCCTCGCGGAACACATCCCGCGTCAGCCGCAACCGCGACAGTGCCCCGAACTCCGGCACCATCCCCGCCGCCTCCGCCGCCACCCGCTCCTGCACCTCCGGATGCGCGGCCAGCAGCCACAGCGCCCAGCCCAGCGCCGACGCGCTCGTCTCATGCCCGGCAAGGAAGAAGATGGCGACCTGATCAACCATCTCCTCCGTCCCGAACCGTGCGCCGGTCACCGGATCCGCCGTCACCATGATCTTCGTCGCCAGATCATCCGGCGCCGTCCCCGCCGCGATCTCTGCCGCCCGCCGCGCCGTCATCGCCGTGATCAGCCGCCGGATCTCCGCCGCCGCCGCCCGCGTCCCCCGGCGGAACCCCCGCGGCACCCAGCGCGGCAAGGGCAGGAAGGCCGCAAGGTTCAGGATCGGCTGCGTCCGCTGATAGGCGCGGAAGGCCCGGAACACTGCCGACGCATCCCGGTCCTCGATAGGCACCGAAAACAGCGTGCGGAAGATCACATCCGCCGCCGCGTGCGAACAGACCTCCTCCACCTCCACCACGCCCTCGGGCATCCGCGCCACCGCCGCCTCGCCCGCCGCCCACATCGCCGGAAACGTGTCCCGCAGCCGCCCCCCTCGAAGGCCGGATCGATGATGCGCCGCTGCCGCTTCCACTGCTCCCCGTTGGTCACGAAGACCGACTGCCCCAGCAAAGGCGCCAACCCCTCGCGCACGCGGTCAGACTTCGGGAAATCATCCGGCCGCTCCTGCAACACAAGCCGCACCAGCGCGGGGTCGTTGCACATGTAGCTGCGGAAGAACGGCGTGCGGAACTCCGCCATCCACGCCCGATACAGCCGCGCCGGCTGCGCCGAAAGGATATCGGCACGGAACAGCCGCAGATAGCGCCACCAGGACACGCGATCGGGGCGCGGCTCGGGCTTCGGCACCTTCATGCCACGCTCCTGTAACCCGAAAGCGCCCGCTCGATGCGGCTTTTCGACGGCAACCGCCCCGCATAGCGTGCCCCCAGCGTCAAAGGCCCCGCCGTCACCCGGAAATAGTCGTAATCCCCCGGCCGGTCGAAGGCGCACATGTACTGGAAATGCAGCCGGAACCAGCGGAAGCGCATCTTGCGCCACCGCTCGGGGCTGAAGGTCCGCGTGAAGGCGCAGGAAATCACCAGCGGCCAGCGCTTCCCCTCCCCGGCCACCCCCGACACCGCCACCGGATCGCACAGCGCGAAGGCACAGCCATCCCCCGGCGCGGTGACATCGACCCAAGTGATCCCCGCCTGCGCCGACAGATAGGCCAGATCCCCCCGCAGCTTCCGCGCCTCGGGCAGGAAGGACACCATCGGCACCACCTGCCCCAAGGTCAGAAAGGACAGCGCCGGTGCCCGCGCCGGAACACCGTCCCGCAGCAGATCGGCAAGGATCGACACCCCCAGTATCGCGCCCGAGGAATGACCGACCACCAGCACCTCGTCCCAGTCCCCGGCCAGAGCGGCAAGGATGCGCCCGCGGAACACTTCCATCCGCTCCAGCAGGACGGGCGGATAGGCCCCCCGCAGGCCGGCCGAAAACGCATAGTCATGCATCAGGTAATAGGCCAGGAACCACCGGTCCCACCTCTGGAACGCCCGCAGCAGCGCCACCGCCCAGCCAAGGCCCGCAGCAACCCCCAGCACCACGCCCCAGCCCCCGGGCACGACCCATGCCACCCCGACCCCCAGCCCCCAGCCCGCCAGCACCGCCACCCCCGCCTGCAGGGACAGCATCACCACGGGATAGAGCGCCGCCAGCGTCGGCCCCTTCCGCAACCGCCCCAGCCGGAACAGCGCCCCCGTCGCCACATAGATCCACGCCGTCCGCAGCATCTGCCAGTAGGTCGCGGGGATCGTCCGCCGCATCGATCCGCCGATGATGTCGGCCCAGGCCAGCACCTCGACCACCGCCTCCACCGGCTCGCCGTCGATCTCGGCCTTCACGGACCAGCCATGTGCGATGCCTGCGGGCTTTCCCCGCCCGACCTCCAGCGCATAGCCCGAAATCGCGGCCTGGCGCGGCCCCTCCTCGCGGTAGAACTGGCGATAGCGACGGGTCTGGATCGGATCGAAACCGGGGATGTAAAAGACGCGGCGTCGCCGCACCTGTCCACGCCCCGCTGCCCGCTCCGCCATCGCCAACCCCTCACCGTTACGCCCGCACTATGGCGCGTCCGGCCGGTCAGCCCAAGAGCGGAATCCCGAAGCGGTCAAAGGTTTCCAGCAGCCACCAGCTGAAATCGGTGAAGGCCCCCGTCAGCAGCGCCAGCCCCACGACGACCAGCAGCGCCCCCATCGCCTTCTCGATCCACCGCATATGCCGCTTCAGCCGCTGCATCACGCCCATCGCCCGCTCGATGAACAGCGCCGCCAGCAGGAAGGGTATGCCCAGCCCCGCCGCATAGACACCCAGCAGCAGCGTCCCCCGCTCCACCGACCCCTCCTGCGCGGCCAGCGACAGGATCGCGCCAAGCTGCGGCCCGATGCAGGGCGTCCAGCCAAAGGCGAAGGCCAGCCCCAGCACATAGGCGCCAAAGGCCGACCCGCCCCGCTCCCCCGCATCCAGCCGCGCCTCGCGGTCCAGAAGCGGGATGCGGAAGACGCCAAGGAAATGCAGCCCGAAGACAAGGACCACCGCCCCCGCCACCTGCGAGAATACCGTCTGGTTCGTCAGGAAGAACGCGCCGAAGGCACTGGCGGTGAAGCCCAGCAGCAGGAACACCGTGGACAGCCCCAGCACGAAGAACAGCGCAGGCAGCATCACCCGCCGCCGCGCCGCGCCGCCCCCGGTCATCTCGCCCATGGAAATCCCGCCCATATAGGCCAGATAGGGCGGCACGATGGGCAGCACGCAGGGACTCAGGAAGGACAGCACGCCCCCCAGCAGCGCCACCAGCATCGCGGGGGCCAGCCCCGCATCCATGATCTCGAAACCGAACATGTCGATGCTGATACAACCCTTCCCCCGCCCCGTCACCACGCCCTTTCGTCACATTGCCGTGGCCCTTCGCCGCCCCCCGCGCTATCACCGCGCCATGACACCCGATGTCCAGATCGACTGCGAAGGCCTGCTCTGCCCCCTGCCCGTCCTGCGCGCCCGCAAGACGCTGGCCAGCATGCGCCCCGGCCAGATCCTCCGCCTCACCGCCACCGACCGCATGGCCGCGATCGACCTGCCGCATTTCTGCACGCAGGCGGGCCACGACTTCCTCGGCGCCACCGAACAGGGCGGGATCACCGCCTATCTGATCCGCCGCGGCGCCTGACGCAGCCCCGGGGGCTTCACCCCCGGACCCGAGGGTATTTTCGCCGGGATGAAGAGCCATGCCTTCTTCGCTGCCGGTTTCATCTCGGCCCAAATACCCTCAGGGGGTGCGGGGGCAGAATGCCCCCGGGCGGGAGCCAAGCGGCGCAAGCCGCGCCGGCGACCCTGAAAGGCTTGCGCCGCAAGGCGCTCAATCCGGCGACATCGGCCACAATGCGAAAGGGCCGGACTGTCCTCCGGCCCTTCCCTGTCAATTCCCGCCAGACCTCAGCGGCCCAGCGACCACCAGCCCTTCTTGCGCGGCTTGGGCGGCCCGTCCTCCGGCACGTCCTCCTGCGCAGGCGCGACCGGTGCGATGGCCGCAACCTCCGCCTCGCCCGGATCGGGCTGCAGCGCGGCGGCGGGCGCATCGGTCAGTCCCGGATCGGCAGGGAACGCCCCGGCCACAGCCGCAACCGCCAGAGCGGCTTCCGGGGCGGCCTCGGCGGCCGCTGCCACAGCCTCTTCCGCAGGCGCCTCTGCCACGGCATCGGCCTTCTTCTTCGTGCTGCGCGACCGGCTGGGCTTCTTCGGCTTCTCCGCCGCCTCCACCGCCGGCGCCGCTTCGACCGCCGCTTCCACGACGACAGACTCGACTGCGACTTCGGCGGGCGCGGCTTCGGAGGCTTCCGCCTTCTTGCCCCGGCCGCCACGGCTGCGCGTCACCTTCTTCTTCGGCGCAGCCTCCTCGGCAACAGCCGCCTCGGCCATATCGGCAACGGGCGCAACCGGCGCTTCGGCAGCGACCGGCGCGACGGCGGCTTCCTCGCCCTCGTCGTCACCCTCGTCCCCGCTCTCGCCGCCTTCGCCGCCCTCGGACGGACCGGACGCGCCCGCACCGGACTCATGCCCGTTCTGGCCGCCCTTCTTCCGCCGCCGACGGCGCCGCTTCTTCTTGCCGCCCGAACCGTCGCCGTCACGGGCCTCGCCCCGGCCCTCCGACCGCCCCTCGCGGCGCGGCTCCTCGGCGGCTTCGGCCTCCTCGGCCTCGTCCAGATCCTCGTCGAAGGGGATGTCCTCATCCTCCTCCTCGTCCACCGGTGCCCCCATCAGCCCCGCATGGCCGGAAATCACCGTCGAAACCTCGGGTACCACGCGCGTCGCGGTCTTGAACTTCTCGATCACGAAATCGGGCGACACCAGCGACGGCTCCCCCTCGATCCGCACGCTCATGCCATAGCGCGCCTCGATCAGGGCGATATGCTCGCGCTTCTGGTTGATCAGGAAGTTCACGATCCCCACAGGCGCCTTCAGCAGCACCTCCTTCGACCGCTTCCGCGTCCCTTCCTCTTCCAGCGCCCGCAGGATCTGCAAGCCCAGCGAGTCATCCGACCGGATCAGCCCCGTCCCGTGGCAATGCGCACAGGGCTGCGTGGTGGATTCCAGCATCCCCGGACGCAACCGCTGACGGCTCATCTCCAGCAGGCCGAAGCCCGAGATGCGCCCCACCTGGATCCGCGCACGGTCGGTCTTCAGCTTTTCCTTCAGGCGCTTCTCGACGGCGGCGTTGTTCTTCCGCTCCTCCATGTCGATGAAGTCGATGACGATCAGCCCCGCAAGGTCGCGCAGACGCAACTGGCGCGAAATCTCTTCCGCCGCCTCGAGGTTGGTCTTCAGCGCCGTCTCCTCGATCGACCCTTCCTTGGTCGCCCGGCCAGAGTTCACGTCGATCGCCACCAGCGCCTCGGTCACGCCGATGACGATGTAGCCGCCCGATTTCAACTGGACGACGGGGTTGAACATGCCGCCCAGATAGCTCTCCACCTGATAGCGGGCAAACAGCGGCATCGCCTCGTCATAGCGCTTCACCACCTTGGCGTGGCTCGGCATGATCATCCGCATGAAGTCCTTGGCGGTGCGGTATCCCGCCTCGCCCTCGACCAGCACCTCGTCGATCTCGCGCGAGTAAAGGTCGCGGATCGTGCGCTTGATCAGGTTGCCTTCCTCGTAGATCGCCGCCGGGGCTATGGATTTCAGGGTCAACTCGCGGATCTGTTCCCACAGCCGCATCAGGTATTCGTAGTCGCGCCGGATTTCCGCCTTCGTCCGCTTGGCCCCCGCCGTGCGGATGATCAGGCCCGCGCCTTCCGGCACCTCGATCTCCTGCGCGATCTCCTTCAGCTTCTTGCGGTCGGCGGCCTGCGTGATCTTGCGGGAAATCCCGCCGCCCCGCGCCGTGTTGGGCATCAGCACGCAATAGCGGCCCGCCAGCGACAGGTAGGTGGTCAGCGCCGCCCCCTTGTTGCCGCGCTCTTCCTTGACGACCTGGACCAGCATGATCTGCCGGACCTTGATCACTTCCTGGATCTTGTACTTGCGCGGGCGCGGCTTGCGCGGGGCGCTGATTTCCTCGGCCACATCCTCTTCGGCGACGGATTCGATCTCGTCATCCGTGTCGCTGGCATGGTCCATCGCGCGATAGGGCGCGTCGCCGTTCTCGGACCCGCCTTCGGACCCGTTGCCCGACTCGCCACCATGGCCGTGGTCATGGTCGCCATGGCCGTGGTCATGATCATGATCGCCATGGTCATGCCCGTGGTCATGCCCCGCCTCGCCCGCCGGAGCGGCCGCCTCCTCCACCAGCGCATCCGCGCCGACGGCATCCTCGTCGCCCAGATCGACGACATCCATCCCGCCGATCTCTTCGGTCTTCACGGCATCGCGCTTCGCCGCCTCGGGGCGGGGGCGCGACCGGCTGCGCGAACGGCGGTTGTCCTCTTCGTCCTGCGCACGGTTATACGCGCGTTCTTCCTCCAGCAGCGCCTTACGGTCCGCCACGGGGATCTGGTAGTAATCGGGATGGATTTCCGCAAAGGCAAGGAACCCGTGCCGGTTCCCGCCGTAATCCACAAAGGCCGCCTGCAGCGACGGCTCCACCCGTGTGACCTTTGCGAGGTAGATGTTCCCCGCCAGCTGCCGCTTGTTTACAGTCTCAAAGTCGAACTCTTCGACCTTGTTGCCGTCCACCACCACGACGCGGGTTTCTTCCGCGTGGGTGGCATCGATAAGCATCTTCTTTGCCATGATATCCTGATGCGCCCCGGCACGGCCCATCCATGCCGGGGCGATGCCCGGGATCTGGATCGGACGGGAAAGGGCGGCTTGTCTGGGCAAGACGGCGCGGGGCGAAAGGCCGGGCCATGCCCGGTGGGCATCCCTCGGCTTCCGTCATCAAAATCGCGCGCGTCATCGCGGTTCTCTTCCGGGCACCCTGCGGCACCCACCTGATAAAGCCCGGTCCGGCGCTTGGCCTTCGGGGCAAACTGACGACCTTGCGGCCGATCCGACTGCGCCCCTGCGCGACACCTGTCATGGCGCCTGCGGGTCGGAGCGCAGAGAATTCCACGGCGGGCAACCCCGCGTCCTGCGACCCTAGCGGGAAAGCCGCGCAAAACACAATGGGGGAATTTCACCCGGCTTAATCGCGGCACTCACCCAAGGCTGCGCAGGGCGGCCAAGCACAACCTTGGGTTATGGTTAATTCCGCCTGACCGTGCGCTGCGTGCTGACAGTTTGCGGTACAGAACGCGGCACAGGATGCGGTACGGTCATTTTCCGTGAATTCAACAGGTTAAGCCGGTTCAGGTATATTCCGCCCGGCTCAGCCCGTATTTCGCCATCTTCTCGTTCAGCGTCCGGCGCGGCAGGCACAGCTCGTCCATCACCGCGACGATGCTGCCCTTGTGCCGGCGCATCGTGTTGTCGATCAGCATCCGCTCGAAGGCTTCGACATATTCCTTCAGCGGCTTGCCCTCGGTCGTCATCGCAGGCCCCGTCGCCTCGTTGTCGGCCATCAGAAGGCTGGCAATCGACCCCGACCCCCGCCGGTTCTGCAACACCGCCCGCTCCGCGATGTTGACCAGCTGGCGCACGTTCCCGGGCCATGGCGCCTGCAAGAGCTGCGCCGCCTCCTGCGCCGTCACCTGCGGCGCCTCGCAGCCGTATTCCTCGGCGAACTGCTCGGACATCCGGGTGAACAGCGTCAGGATATCCTCGCCCCGCACTCTAAGGGGTGGGCACAGGATCGTCATCGCCCCCAACCTGTAGTAGAGGTCCGACCGCAGCACATCCTCCAGCGTCTTGTCCGGCGCGTGTTCGTTGCAGATGGCGATGATGCGCGTCTCGGGCGGCGTGCCCTGATCGTTGATCAGCGTCAGCAACCGCGCCTGCAAGGGCTGGCTCAGCGCCTCCACATCCTCGAGGCACAGCGTCCCGCCCCGCGCCTCCTCGACCAGCGGCAACTGCCCGTCCTCGCTCGGCCCGAACAGCCGCGCCGCAAGTTGATCCTCGGTCCATGCCGCGCAAGAGATGGTGACGAATTTCTTCGACGCCCGCGGCCCCACGGCATGAAGCGCATGGGCCACCAGCGTCTTGCCCGTGCCCGTCTCGCCATCGATCAGGACATGGCTATCCGCTTGACCCAGATCGAGAATATCCTCGCGCAGCCGTTCCATCACGGGGCTGGACCCGATCAGTTTCTTCATCAGGACGGACCCGTCCGAAAGCTCCTTCCGAAGCGCGCGGTTGTCCAGCGTCAACCGCCGCGCCTGCGTCGCCCGCTTCGCAAGTTCCGTCATCCGGTCGGGGTTGAACGGCTTTTCCAGGAAGTCATAGGCCCCCACCCGCATCGCCTCCACCGCCATCGGCACATCGCCGTGGCCGGTGATCATGATGACCGGCAGGCCGGAATCCATGCCCATCAACCGCTTCAGGAAGGCCATCCCGTCCATCCCGGGCATCTTGATATCGGACACGACAACCCCCGGAAATTCCGGCCCGATGCCCTTCAGCGCCTCTTCGGCGCTTGCGTAAGTCTCTGTATCGAAACCCGAAAGCGCCAGCCACTGGCTTATGGACTGCCGCATGTCCGCTTCGTCATCGACGATCGCCACCTTCATCGCACGCGCCATATCCGACACCTCATTCCGCTGCTTCGACTTCCTTGCCCATCAGGGGCAGTTGCATCTCGAAGACCGCGCCGCCGCCTTCCGCGTTCCGCGCCGTCAGGCGCCCGCCAAGGTCCGTCACGATCCCCGAGGAAATGGCAAGGCCAAGCCCCACCCCCTCTCCGGGCTTCTTCGTCGTGTAGAAGGGCTCGAACAGGTTATCCAAATCCTTGATTCCATGGCCATTGTCCCGCACGGCCAGCATCGCCACATCGCCCGCCGACAGGATCAGGTCGATCTGCGGATCGGCCCTGTCCCGCGTCGCGTCCAGCGCGTTGCGCAGCAGGTTGATGATCACCTGCTCCAGCCGGATACGGTCGGCCATCACCATGACCGGCGTGCGCGGCAGGGTCCGCGTGATCTTCACGACCCGCAGCTTCAACTGCGGTTCCATCATCGACAGGGCGCCCGACAGGGCCGACCGCAGGTCCACCGGCTCGAAAGCCTCGCCCCCCTTGCGGGCATAGGATTTCAGCTGCCGCGTGATCGCCCCCATGCGTTCGATCAGGTCGTCGATCCGCTGGAAGGATGACAGCGCCTCCTCCGGCCGCTTCCGCTGCAACAGCAGCCGCGCCCCCGCCAGATAGGTCTTCATCGCCGCAAGCGGTTGATTCAACTCGTGACTCACCGCCGCCGACATCTCGCCCAGCGCCGCCAGCTTGGACGATTGCGCCAGCGTCAGCTCTGCCACGGCAAGGTCCTTCTGCACCTTCTCGCGTTCCGCGATCTCGCGCTGCAGACGCGCATTCAGCGCCCGCAACTCCGCCGACTCCCGCTGGAAGCTGACACTCTGCGACCAGGCCTTGCGCGACAGGAAATAGAAGGTCAGCGCCATCAATATGGCAAAGCCCATGATCTCCAGCGCCAGGATCCCGTTCACCCGCTCGCGGACCGAGTCATAGGCGGTAAAGGTGATCATCCGCCACCCGCGGAACGGCACCCGCGCCTCGGTCTTCATCACCGCCTCGCCGCGCACATAGGCATCCGGCGCGGTCTGCGCCCAGTCGGTCGTGGCCTGCAGGGCGCGGCTCAGCGCCGATGGCGGATCGCGCACCGCCAGCGCCTCGGCCAGCGGCAGGCCACGCCAGCGCGGTTCCGTCGCAAGGATCACCACCCCCTCGCTGTTCGTCACCAGAACCGCGTCCTGCAACCCCGCCCAGGCGCGTTCGTATTTCATCAGGTCCACGGCGACGACGATCACGCCGGCGGGTTTTCCGTCCACCATGACCGCCCGCGCATAGGTGAAGTCGAACCCGCCGCCTTCCCGCGGCTGGGCGGTGAACACCGTATCCTTGTTGCGTTGCGCCTCGACGAAATAGGCCGAACCGCGATGGTTCGTCCCCAACATGTTGCGATTCGTCGCGCCCACCGTCCGCGCGTCCGCATCGATCAGCAGGATCGACGCCACCCCGATTTCCGACTGCACCCGGATCAGCTTCTGCGAGGTGGAGGCATAATTGCCCGACCGCAGCGCCTCGACCAGCGCCGGGTCCCCCGACAGCAGCAGCGGCACGACCGATGTCCGCTGCAACTCGGACACCATGTTCCCGGAATAGAGCGCAAGCCGCAGTTCCGCACGGTTGCGGGTGGTTTCGGTGAACCTTTCCGACAGCCAGCGGTTGGTCACAAGCACCACACCGATGGCCAGCAGCACCATCAGGCCGATGACCAGCTTCACCCGCCAGGAGATTCCCGGCGTGTCATCGGTCTCGGTCCTTGGAAGCCCGCTGTCCTGCATGGGGCCAATCTAGGCCCGCCGCACCCCGCCCTTCAAGCAGAAGGCCGGAAACGACCCTTCACGCAAGCGTCAACCCGCCCAACAGGGCGCGGAACATCGCCGCCCCGTCCGTGCCGCCCTGCGCGGGGTCCACCACCCGCTCCGGATGGGGCATCATGCCCAGCACGCGGCGATTGTCCGACAGGATGCCCGCGATGTCTGCCATCGACCCGTTGGGATTGCCGGCATAGGTGAAGGCCACGCGATCCTCGCCCTGCAGCCGCTTCAACCCTTCGGCATCGATGGTGAAGTTGCCGTCATGATGGGCCACGGGCACCGTGATCTCCTGCCCCACGGCATAGCCTGCGGTAAAGGCGCTGTCCGCCGTCGCCACGCGCAACCCCTGCATCCGGCACACGAATTTCAGCCCGGCATTCCGCATCAGCGCACCGGGCAGAAGCTGCATCTCGGTCAGCACCTGAAAGCCGTTGCAGATCCCCAGCACATAGCCGCCCCGCGCCGCATGGGCCTTCACCGCCGCCCCGACAGGCGACTGGGCGGCAATCGCGCCGCAACGCAGGTAATCCCCGAATGAGAACCCGCCCGGCACGCCGACCACGTCCACATCGGCCGGCAGGTCCGTATCCTTGTGCCAGACGCGGGTGACATCCCACCCTGCCCGCTCGAAGGCGACGGCAAGGTCGCGGTCGCAGTTGGAACCGGGGAAGGTGACGACGGCGGCCTTCATTCTGGCGTCCTTTCGGGTCTGGCGACGGGATGGCCGCGCATTACCGCAATCCGCCCCGCCTTGCCACCCTGAATCAAGCCGCCCTCAGGATTGCGGCCGCGTCTTCTTGGGGTCGTAATGCGACAGCGGCACGATCACCGCCGGCAGCCGCTTCTGCTGACCGTCCAGCTTGCCGACCTCCACCGCCGTCCCGACCTCGGCATGGGCCACATCCACCCGCGCCAGTGCGATGTTCTTGCCCAGCAGCGGCGACCGCATCGACGACGTCACCTCGCCCACCTGCGCGCGGCCCACATGGATGCAGTCGCCATGGCCAACGTCCACGTTCGAGTCGATGTCCAACCCCACGAACTTCCAGCGCGGGTTTTCCTTGCGGCGGATCAGCGCGTCGCGCCCGATGAAGTCGTCCGTCTTGGATTTCAGCGGCACAGTGAAACCGATCCCCGCCTCGAACGGGTCGGTCTGGTCGCTGAAATCGTAGCCGGCAAAGATCAGCCCCGCCTCGATCCGCACCATGTCCAGCGCGGCCAGACCCATGGGACGCAGGCCCAGATCGCGCCCATGCTCCCACACCGCGTCATAGACGGTGCTGCCGTCCTTCGGATGGCAGAACACCTCGAACCCCACGCTCGCCGGTATAGCCCGTCCGCGACACAACGACCGGCGCCCCGTCCGGCCCGCCCACGCGCCCCACGGTAAAGCGGAACCACCCCACGTTCCTCCACCGTCGGCTGGTGCGGCGCGGTCCAGATCATGCGGCGCATGATCTTGCGGCTGTTCGGCCCCTGCACCGCCAGATTGTGCAACTGGTCGGTCGAAGACCGCACCATCACCTTCAGACTCAGCTTTTCCGCCTGCTCGCGCAGCCAGATGCCGCCGTAATCATCCCCGCCGATCCAGCGGAAGTTGTCTCGCCCCAGCCGGAACAGCGTGCCGTCATCGATCATGCCGCCGTGTTCATAGCACATGGCCGAATAGACCACCTGCCCCACCGACAGCTTCTTCACATCCCGCGTCAGGGTCCATTGCATCAAGGCCTCGGCATCCGGCCCCGTCACCTCGAACTTCCGCAGGGGCGACAGGTCCAGCACCACCGCCTTCTCGCGGCAGGCCCAGTATTCCTCGATCGCGCCATTGGACGAATAGACCTGCGGCAGCCAGTACCCCTTGTACTCCACCACATTGCGCGTCAGCGCCCCCGTCCGTTCGCTGAACGCGGTGTCCTTGGTCATCTTCGGCTCCGAATCTGGGGTGGCACGCCACGCGATGGCACGGCTGAACTTCTCCGCCCCCGAATAGGTGCGGACATGGATATCGCTCAGATACCAGCCATTCGCGGGGGTAGTATCATCGGGACAGGCAGAGGAAACGCAGACAAGATCGGTCAGCGCACGGAACAGGACATAGTCCCCCGGCCGCGACCACGGCTCGTCGGAATAAAGCACGCCATGCGCGTCGATGCCCGTATTGAAGAACAGGTTCACCGCCATCCAGCCCGGGCGGCCCGAGACGTTGAATTCCGCAAGGGCGCCGTTGAAATTGTCCGAACAGTTGGGATGCCCCGGATAGCCGATATCGTCGTAATACTTGGCCGCGCAGGCCATGGCAAAGGCGTCATGCCGCCCCACCGTATCTTGCACCACCTCCAGCAGGGGCAGCATGTCCTGATCGTAGTATTTCGAATGCAGCCCCGGCATGGAATAGGCGTGACCCATCAGTGTCCGCGATGTCGTCACGTCCAAAGCGTGCTCGATGCCCTTGTCCAGTTTCCGTGCCGCGAAGGCCTGGAAGTCCGTGCATTGGCGCCCGTCCACGTCGATGACCTGGATGTAATCCCCCGCCTTGACGAAATAGGCCCGCGCCGTGGCCGATTTCACCCGAAGGTCCAGCACCGGATCGGCCAGGGGGTCGGGAAGTTCGAAACCCTTGACGGTCATCAGCGCCGACCGCTGCACCCGCACGCCCACGGGGGTCGCCGTCTCCTGCCCGTCCGGCGTCATGTCGCCGCCGGGCGCCGCGACCACCAGCACCCCGTCCCGTGTCGCGGTGAAGGTCTCTTCCGTTCCCGCTGCCGTCTCCGTGCCGAACAGCGCCACCGCCCCGGCCTTGGCCAGATCGATCCCCCGCCGCTCCAGCCCCAGCCGCAGCCCGCCCATTCCGGACCCCAGCCGCGGCCCGGCCGCCAGCAGCGCCTTCAACCCGCCCGCATCCGAATTGGGCACGACGCCCAGCAGCCCCGCATCGATGCGCCCATTCCCGTCCGCCGCGACCAGTTCCACCCGCTGCCCGCCTTCGGTGTTGATGACCGTGACGCGATCCCCCGCCCCCACGCGGATGAGGGTTGCCCCGTTCCCCTGCACCTCGTAGCGTTCGCTGCCGGTCGCCGGCAAAGCCGAGGATGCCGTCAGGATACGGCTGGGACGCGGCGGGCCGGGATTGACCCGTGGATAGAGATCGAGCATCGGCGCAGCCCCCGCAGAGTTGCATGAGTGTAAAATCTGTTTCACATAAAGAATATATGGAGCATCCTCGTCGGGCAAGCGCGATGATGGGCGAAACGGGGCGGAACCGATGATTTCACTGACACTGGGGCTTGTTGCCGCGCTGTGCTGGGGTCTGCACGATTTCACGATCCGGCGCATCGGCGGGCGGGCGGATGTGGCGGCGATGTTCGCCACCGTCACGCTTTTCGGGCTGCTGCCCCTGATTCCCGTCGCCCTGCTGGCGGGGGGATGGCAGGCGATCGGCCCGCAGCAGATGGTGCTGGCGGTGGCGGCGGGTATCACCTCCGTCTCGGCCAATATCGGGCTCTACCGCGCCTTCACCATCGGCCCCGTGTCGCTGGTCGCCCCCATCTGCGGGGCCTATCCCGTCCTTTCGGTGCTTTTCTCCGTCGCGCGCGGCAATCCTGCGGGCGGGCAGGAATGGCTTGCGGTCCTTGCCGTGGTCGCTGGCGTGGCCGTCGTGGCGCGGGGGGAAGGCGGCGCCTCCTCCGGCAGCCGCCTTGCCGCGGCGCTCTGGGCCGCGCTCGCCTCGCTGTCCTTCGCCCTGACCTTCGGCCTGGCGCAATGGTCTGCGGAAACCGGCGCCCACCTTCCCGTCGCCGCGATCACCCGCCTGACCGCCCTTGCCGTCGCGCTGGTCTGGCTGCTGCAGCGCCGCCCCGGCAGCGGCGGACTTGCCGCCATATGGCCCTCGCTCCTGATCATGGGCTTTCTCGATGTCGGTGCGTTGACCACCGTCACGCTGGCGGGAGGCCTGCCGAACGCCGAATACGCCGCCGTCGCCTCGTCGATCTTCGGGATCGTCACCATCCTGCTGGCATGGAAATTCCTGCACGAACCCATGCGCCCCGCCCAATGGGGCGGCGTCGCGCTGGTCTTTGCCGGAATCGCGGCGCTCGGCCTGGCCTAGGTCACTCGGACGGCGGCAACGCCCCCGCCAGGCCGCGCAGCCCCACCAGCCGCCGCCGTTCATCGGCGGGGTTCACCCCGAAGGCCTCGGCATAGTGCCGCGTCATCGGGGTGGAACTGGCATAGCCCACGGACAGCGCGATCTCGGTGATCGACTGGGTGGAATACAGCACCTTCTGCCGCGCCTTCTTCAACCGCATCAGACGGTAGTATTTCAACGGACTCTGCCCCGTCGCCTGCTTGAAGCTCCGCTCCAGATGCCGATCGGAAATCCCCAGCGCCTCGGCCACGTCCGAAATCTGCACCGGGTCTTCGATATGGTCGGAAAACACCTGTATCGCCTGCCGGATCGTGTCGGGCAGCATGTCATCCGTCCCGCCCCGTTTCTGCACCGGCACCTTCTGCGACGCATCATCCGCCCGCACGAAGGGATGCTGGAACCAGCAGGCCACCTCGGTCATCGTGTCGCGCCCGAGCTTTTCCTCGATCAGCCGCAGCATCATGTCGAAGACGGCCCCGGCGCCGGACGCCGTATGCCGCCGCCGGTCACGGATGATCACCGACTGGCTGGCGGCGATATCCGGAAATTCGGCTTTGAAGGCCGCGTCATAGCACCAGTGGACAGAGCAGACATGCCCGCCCATCACCCCCGCCCGCACCAGCGGAAAGATGCCCCCGGAAAACCCGCCCAGCACGACACCCGACCGGTCCATCCACCGCACCTGCGCATTGGACCGCTTGGGATGCACGAAATCCGATTGCGGCATCGACAGGAAGAACAGGTAGTCCAGCGTGCCCACATCGCTGAGTGTCGCGTCCGGATCGAACTTCACCTCTGCGGACGACCGCACGGGCGCGGCCTCCTCGGCCACCAGCTTCCAGGCGAATTCGCGGCGGCCCACGATCTCGTTCGCAGCCCGCAGCGGTTCGATGGCCGAGGTCAGGCAGGCCATGGGAAATCCCGGAAACAGCAGGAAACCCAGCGTGGTCGGCTGTGCGCTATCCATCATCGCGGCGGCCCTCCCCTGCCCCCGTTCAGTCCTCCGGCCACCACCCCGGCGAGGTGGGCGCCCCGTCGTCATATTGCGACAGCCATTTCGCCATCAAGTCGCGGTTGCGCAAGAAGCCCTTGTAGGCCGCCAGGTCGGGATGGATGTCCCGCACCACCCGATGCAGGCGCCGTGCCCATTTCGGCTGCGTCACAAGCTCTTCGAACTTGATCAGATAGCAGCGGATCGGGAAGGCGATGGCATTCGACCGCGGCAGCCGCCACAGCGTCTGCAACTCCACCCGCAGATGCTGGCGCTGGCCAAGGTTCTCCATCGTCAGTTCGGTGCGCGTCGGGCCCCATTTGGGGTAATTCTCGGGGCTGGTATCCAGCAGCGGGTCCACCGTCATCGTCCAGTTGAACCGCCGCACCGGCGCCCCGTGCTGCAGTTTCAGCAGGAATTTCAGCGCCCGGTCGAAGACGCCCTTCTCATGCGCCAGCGGCACGGGGGCGTGCCATTCGTGGAACCCCATCCCGATGTCGAAATCCAGCGACCAGTCCGCCTGCGTCGTCACCATCCCCGCTTCGATCCACAGGTTTTCGTCCCGCTGGTCCTGCAGCGTGAAATCCCCCTGCGTCTGGCGCGTGATGTATTCCATCGGCCCGTAAGGCAGGGTGGAGGGATCGAGGAAGGTGAACTTCTGCTCGATCTGCATCGGCTTGTTGATCCAGTGCCAGCGGTTGCCGTTCCGGTGCAACTCGAACCAGTGGGGATAATCCCGCGCCTTGCTCTCCATGATCAGTTCCAGCAGGTCCCAACCCGCCAGTTCCATATGCGGCAGCGACTGGCAGCGCAGCGGGTCCTCCTTCAGCACCAGCTCGCGGTCGCGCATCTCGGCCAGATAATGCTCGTCCACGTCGAAGGCATGTTCGAACACCGACCCCGGCCGCCCGGGCACATGCGGCTCCATGTTGACCGAATACATGTAGTCATCACGGTCGAAGGGGAACGGAAAGCGCCGGATCGCACGCTCCGAGTTGCGGAAGGTGAAATCGTTGCGGAACGTCTCGTTGTTGAACTCGAAACCCATAGCGTCCTCCTATCGGTCAAGGACGAGGGATTTGCCCTCGAACCGCGACACACATGGCATGATCTTGGTTCCCGACGCCTTGTCAGCATCGGAAAGCCAGTGGTCGTGATGGTGGATATGGCCGTCGCAACGGACCACATTCGTCTCGCACTGCCCGCAGGCCCCGCCGCGGCACAGATAGGGCGCATCCACTCCTGCCGCCTCCATCGCCTCGAGGATCGATTGCGCCGCACCGACCTTGATGGTCTTGCCGGTGGCCGCCAGTTCCACCTCGAAGGGCTGGCCCACAGGCGGGGCAAGGAATTCTTCGGAATGGACGGTATTGGCAGGCCAGCCCATCCCTGCTGCCGTGGCCTTGACCCATTCGATCATCCCCTTGGGTCCGCAGACATAGAGATGCGTGCCAAGCGGCTGCGTGGACAGCAGGGTCCGCAGGTCGATCGCCTCGCCCCGCTCGTCCACATAGACATGCACCCGCTCGCCATAGCGGTCCCGCAGACGGTCCACATAGGCACCCAGCGCCTCGGACCGCACGGCATAGTGCAATTCGAACCTCTGCCCCATCGGGGCAAGCTGCGCCATCATCGACATGAAGGGCGTGATCCCGATCCCGCCCGCCAGCATCAGGTGCTTCCTTGCCCGCGCATCCGGCGGAAACAGGTTCACCGGATGCCCGATCTGCATCCGCATCCCTGCCGAAACGTGGCGATGCAGGAACAGCGACCCGCCCCGCCCCACATCGTCGCGCCGGACGGAGATCTCGTATCCCTTGGTGTCCGAAGGGTCCGACATCAGCGAATAGGGGTTCAACCGCCGCGTGCCGTGGTCGTCCATCTCGACCACCACATGCGACCCGCCGGAAAAATGCGGCATGTCCCCGCCACCGACCCGCTCGAAGCGGAACCGCTTGATCAGGTCGTTGACCTCCACCACCTCGGCCACGACCACATCCAGTTTCGGTGCGCCCACGCTCATTTGAACCGCTCCACCGCCGGAGGCACCTGACCCGGGTCCTCGGCATCAATGTTCACGCCCTGGAACGCCGCCAGACGGCGCGAGTAATGGTCGCGGACGAACAGGTTCAGCCCGCAATGCGAACAGACGAAGGGGTCGGTCGTCACATTCTCGGTGATGCCCTTGCAATGGACGCACTGCACCCGCCGCGCCAGCGACCCGCGATGCTCGGTCTGCACGGCGTCATGCGGCAGCCCCGCCTCCATCACGTCGCGCTGCGCCAGCCCGATCAGCGTCTCGGTCCCCGCCAGATAGACCTGCAACCCCATATGGGCATCGGCCAGAACCTTCCTCAGCCGCGGCTCGGCGGCCCAGAAGGTCGGGCTGCGATGGCACTGCGCGGCACCCAGCCGCTCCAGCCGGTCGAAACGGTCGGTGCCGTTCGCGCTGCTCGGCACATAGATGACATGCGTGCGCGCCAGCATCGCGGGCGCCTCCGCACCGGCCCGGGCGAACAGGTCGCAGATCGCATCCGCCCCCTCTCCGTCGGCCACGCAAAGATGCGCGGTCCCTGCCCGCGGTTGCAGCACGCCATAGACGGGGCGGCTGCGGATCGACTTTTCAAACACTGTCTGGCTCATGGTCCTGTCAGTTCCGGCTGGTCCCGGTTGCATGAAGGGCGCACCCTGTTCCCACGGTGCGCCCCCGTCGTGTCAGTCCTTCGCCGTCCGGCGCTTCTTTTCGACGTCGTAGAAAGGCATCGAATGCGTCACCGCCGGGATTTCCCCGTGCGTCGCGCAGTTCACCACCAGCTTCGTGCCGTTGTTGGCGCAATCGACCGGCAGGCGGGCGATGGCGATGTTGTGCTTGTTCAGCGGCGAATACATCGCCTGCGTCACCAGCCCGACCTGCTTGCCGTCGCGGAAGACCGGCGCCCCGTTGCCGGGCGGGTTGGTGCCTTCCATCTTCAGGCCCCAGATCTTGAACCGCTCCTTGCCCTTCAGCCGGTAATGCTCCTCGGCCCCGCGGAAGCCCACCTTGCCGGGCGACACGGTGAAGTCGAGGCCCAGCTCCCACAGAGTGTCGCCGGGACCCTCGTTCTCGAACGGATACATCTCGGAATTGTCATAGGGGAAGAACAGCAGGTAGCTTTCCGTCCGCAGCAGGTCCAGCGTGGTGAAGCGGCAGGGAATGATGCCCATCCCCTTCCCCTCGTCCAGGATGCGGTCCCAGATCATCGGCGCATCCTGCCCGCGCACGAACAGCTCATACCCCCGCTCGCCCGTATAGCCGGTGCGCGAGATCATCGCGGGCTTGCCGAACAGGCTGGTCTGCATATGCGCGAAATAGGGAAGCTGCCGGATGCCCGGAACGTGCTTTTCCAGATATTCCACCGCCAGCGGCCCCTGCAGCGACAGGTCATGCGTGTTGTCGTCGAAACGGATCGACACGTCGCGCCCCGTCGCGGCCATGGTCAGCTGCTCATGCGCACCGCCCGACCCGTGGACCACCATGAAGGCGTTGGGCGCAAGGCGGTAGATCACGCAGTCGTCGATGAACTTGCCCTGATCGTTCAGCATGGTCGCATAGACCGACCGCCCCGGCATCAGCTTTTCCATGTTCCGCGTCGTCGCGCGTTCGATCACATGGCTGGCCGCCGGACCCGTGATGTGGACCTTCTTCAGACCCGACACATCCATCAGCCCCGCCTTGGTGCGGATGGCCATGTATTCCGCGTCCGGATCGCCGTCATAGGACCAGGCGGTTCCCATCCCGCTCCAGTCCTCCAGCTTCGACCCGAGTGCGCGGTGGCGGTCGCCAAGCGTCGAAAAGCGCCAAGAGTTTGTCATCCTCGTCCCTCCCGATGGACTTTTGATTGCAGGCAGTTTCAGACCATCGCCCGCCAAAATCAACCTTCATGTGCAAAAAGTTTTCCTCTCAGGGAAAGTTTTGCGCACATCTGGGCCACTTCACCGCCCCCGCACACAGCGCCGCCCGCGATTTGGGCAACCGGCACCGTTTCGGTCCCCCTGCGGCGCGGCAGAGTGATTCTTCACGCAACGGAAAAGGGCGGCCGAAGCCGCCCTTCCCCTGCACGGATGCCGCTCTCAACCCGGCAGCACGAAGAACCAGTTGGCCCAAAGGACCACCGCCGCCCCCGCGACAAGCGCAAGATAGGGCAGCATCCCTGCCTTCCGCGGCCCCAGATCGCCATTGGTCACGCCAAGATCCTCCAGCGCCTCCGGCGGGAACTGGCCCTTGTCCTGCACGTAATGGCGGAACCAGAACACCGGCAGGATCAGCGCGGCGAAGACCACGCCGGACCACAGCGCATTCTCGTAGCCCCAGACCTTCGCCCCGGCCCCGAGGAACAGCGCGTTCACGAAGGCCAGCACCGTGTTCAGCCCGATCAGCGCAGTCGGTGCCTTCCACGGGCGGTGGATATGGCCCGAGTCGATCCGGTGTATCCAGCCCGCGTTCAGATTCAGGAAGTTGAAGGTCAGATACCCGACGTTCGAAATGGCAAGGACGTAGAAATACCCCCCCGCATCCGAGGCCAGCGCCAGCAGGAACAGGTTGAACGCCAGATCCGTCCACATCGCATTGGTGGGCGCCCCGTGGTCGTTCACCTTGCCCAGATACTTCGGCAGCCAGCCATCCCGCGACCCCTGGTACAGCGTCCGCGACGATCCCGCCATCGCCGTCATGATCGCAAGGAACAGCGCAAGGATCATCAGGATGATGAAGATCTGCACGATCAGGTTGGACGTGCTCACCATCGACGACAGCGCCGCGCCCACGCCCGTCCCGTCCACGATCCCGGGGTCAAGCATACCCGCCGCCCCGAACACACCCTGGAAGGAAAACGGGATCATGAAGAAGAACACGATGCACAGCAGGCCGGAGAAGAAGATCGCCTTGAACGTGTCGGTCGCGGGGTTCTTCATCTCGGCCGTATAGCAGACCGCCGTCTCGAAGCCGTAGGTGGACCAGGCCGCGATGTACATCGCGCCAAGGAACAGGGTCCAGCCGCCGATATCCCATGCGCCCACATCCCCGCCATAGGCGACCGACGGCGGCACGATCTGGGTGACGTTCATCATGTCGATGGACCCGGTCAGGATCGGCACGATCCCGACAAGGAACAGCGGCACCAGCACGATCACCGCCAGCACCTTCTGCGCATTCGCGGTCGAGGCGATGCCGCGGTGCTGGATCGCGAAGATGATCAGCATCAGCACCGCGCCGATGACGAAGGTCGAATTGAAATGCAGCGTCCCCAGACCCGGAACGGTCAGCGCATAGGCTTCCCACACGCGGATCGCGGGGGTCAGGGCCGAAACGCCATCCGCCGCCGCAACCGCGTTGATCGCATCGGCTGCCGTCACGCCCGCATTGGCGGCCATGTAATCCACCACCGACTGCGTCGTTTCGGTATAGTTGGCAAGGTTCGCCGCCACCCAATCCGCCACCATCTGGCTTTCCGCATGGGGGATCGGGAAAAGCGCGTTCAGGATATACCCCGCCGCAATCGCACAGCCCAGACTCAGCACCGGCGACCAGGCGAACCAGTTGCACCACACCGACAGCGGCGCGATGGCCTTGGAATAGCGCAGCCATGCCGTCGCGCCATAGATCGACGCCCCGCCCGACTTGTTGCCGAACATCCCCGCCATCTCGGCATAGGTGAAGGATTGCAGGAACCCCATGCACATGGACAGGATCCAGACGACAAAGGCCGCCTGTCCCGCCACGCCCGCAATCCCGCCGATGGAAAACAGTACCAGCGGCGGCACACCCGCCGCGACCCAGAAGGCCCCCTTCCAGTCCAGCGCGCGGTGCAGTTCGCCGCTACTTGTCGTTGACGACATTCCTTGACTCCCTTGTTCCCTGTTGGTCCCGGTTGCGTGGCCTTTTCCCGCCGGCGCTCCGGGTTTGCTGTTGTGCCGCACCGGCCCTGCTGCGGGCCGGGACGGGCCGGCCCGTCATCCCGTGGCGCCTCTCCCGCGATCCGCTCCGTGCTGTTGCGGTCCGGACGGTATGCCCCTGCGCCGCCCCGACGGGCCGTCAGGGCGCCCCCGCATCCTTGCTGATCGTGAAAACGCCATGCCCGCTCCGGTCATCTGTTGCGCCACGGATATGAATGTGTCGCACCACGCCCCACCCGCAAAGCAAAATTTTTACCGTCAGCGAAAGTTTTTTCCTGTCTAGCGAAATTTCAACCGCCCATTGCGCAAGAAAGCAGCACCGATACGACCGTCTCCATGCCCGCCTCGGCAAAAAGCAAAGGGGCCCCGCCTTCCGGCGGGGCCCCCTGTTGCGGGAACCGGACTCAGTTCCGCAGATAGCTTTCCATGCTGTCCTCCAGCGCGTCCTTCCAGGGCGTGTGGTGGACCGGCGCCATCGACCCCGTGATCACCGACTTGTAGGCGTTGTTGCGGAAACCCATGATGTCCGCCTTCTTGTGGTCCTTCCATTCGAAGAAGGCCTCGCAGGCGCCATCCACGTCGAAGGACGGATAGTCCGTCTCGGCGATCAGCTCCTTCACATAGTCGCCCTGGTAGTGGATGGCGTCATGGGCATCCTGCCCCGCATCCTCGCGGGCGACCCGGTCCTCGACATCCGCCACCAGCGCCGCCTTGTCCTGCGGAATCGCGATCCGCCCCATGATCGCGTCGCGCACCCACCAGGCCTGCGCGTCGAACATGTTGAAGGTGAACCACTGGTCCTGCATCCCGACATAGAACAGCTTGGGATTATGGACCCAGACCACGCCCTTATACAGATCCGCCGTCGCCAGCCGGTTCGCCGTCTTCAGCCGAAGGTCATCGGGCAGGAAGGGGAAATGGTGCTTGTAGCCGGTGCAAAGGATGATCGCGTCGATCTTCTTGCTGGTGCCATCCGCGAAATAGGCGGTGTTCTCGTCCACCCGTTCCAGCTTCGGAACCTCTTTCCAGTTGTCGGGCCATTTGAAGCCCATGGGCGCGTTGCGATAGGCGACCGTGATCGACTTCGCCCCGTATTTCCAGCACTGCGACCCGATATCCTCGGCCGAATAGGACGACCCCAGCAGAAGCAGGTCCTTGCCCGCGAATTCACGCGCATCGCGGAAATCATGGGCATGCAGGACGCGCCCGTTGAACCGGTCGAATCCCGGATATTCCGGCACGTTCGGCACCGAGAAATGCCCCGAGGCGACGATGACGTTGTCGAACTCCTCGGAATACATCCGGTCGGCCTTCAGGTCATGGACCGTGACCGTGAAATTGCCCTTGTCCTTGTTGTAATTGACCATCCGCACCGTGGTGCAGAACCGGATCCAGTCCCGCACGCCCGCCTTCTTCACGCGGCCCTCGATATAGTCGAACAGCACCGCCCGCGGGGGGTAGGACGCGATCTGCTTGCCGAAATGCTCTTCGAAGGAATAATCCGCGAATTCCAGCCCTTCCTTCGGCCCGTTCGACCAAAGGTAGCGGTACATGGAACAATGCACCGGTTCCCCGTGCTCATCCAGCCCGGTCCGCCATGTGTAGTTCCACAACCCGCCCCAGTTCGCCTGCTTCTCGAAACAGACGATTTCGGGGATATCCGCCCCCTTCGCCTTCGCCGACTGGAACGCCCTGAGCTGGGCAAGCCCCGACGGCCCGGCGCCGATCACCGCAACGCGCTTCTTCACATCACCCTCCATGTCATCTTTTTGGTCTGGTTTGCGGGAAGGCTAAACGGCGGGATGATTGTCCGTCAAATAATATTCCTTGCATGAAATATTTTGACGCAGGCTGGCACATCCCTGCCCGTCCTGCCGGACACCGCCCTTTGGAAACAAAGACACCTTCCGTCGGTCTTTCCCGTCCTTTTGTGCGCTTCGCCGGATTTCTGCCCTTCTCTGGACACGTTTTCCGCAGACAGACAGGGCGTGTTCATCGTGCGTGGCGTGTGTCTCCGCCCGGAAGTCCGGCCGGGCGGTATCGGGTGTGGGTGTTTCGGACATCCCTCACAGGCTGGTTGCCGCATGAAAATCCTGGCCGTCGATGACGACGAAACGATCCTCGACCTGCTGTCCGAGGCGCTCACGCTGCAGGGCCACGAACGCATCGCCCGCGCCCGATCCGCGCACGAGGCGCTGGGGATCGTGGCCGCCACGACCGTTCCCTTCGACTGCCTCCTGCTCGATATCCAGATGCCGGGCATGGACGGGATCGCCCTCTGCCGCGAACTCCGCAGCCTTTCCGCCTACCAGCACCGCCCGATCCTGATGCTGACCGCGATGTCGCAGCGCGACTACATCGAACGGGCCTTCATGGCCGGCGCAACCGATTACATCACCAAACCCTTCGACCTGCTGGAAGTCTCGGCCCGAATCGGCATGGCCCACCGTCTGGTGGAAGAACGCAACCGCGTCGAGGACGGGCTGACCACGATCGAAAGGCTCAAGCGCGAACTCAAGACGCTGCCCACCCTGTCGCTCGCCGACCCGCTCGACATCGGCGGGGTGCCCCGCGCCATCTCCTACCTGTCCTTCGAAAACTACATCCTGACCCTGACGCGGGCGAAACTCTTCACCTCCAACGTCTTCGCCACCAAGGTCACGGACATCGAACGCATCCATGCCGAACACCGCCCCGCCGAATTCCTTGCCCGCCTCCGCCTTGTCGGGCAGGCGCTGGCCGAGGCGACCGAAGGCGAAGGATCGGTCCTGTCCTATCGCGGCAACGGCATCTTCCTCTGCGTCGGGCACAGCCGCAGCCGGCTGACACCGGCCGATATCGAAACCCACATCAACGACTCGATCCTCGCCGGTCAGGGCCTGCATGTGGTCGTGGGCGACCGGTCGTCGCTGGGGGCCTTCACGCGTTTCGGATCGCTGCAATCGGTCAACAAGGCCGCCGCCGCCGTGGAACAGAAGCTGGAACTGGTGGGCCGCACGCCCGCCCCGCCCCGGTCGCTGCCGCAACGCTCGCTCGCACGATACCGCGGCGAACAGGAGCGCAGCGCCTATGAAGGGATGCTGCGCCAGATGCTGGCCGACGACCTTGCCCGCCTGCGCGGCGAACTCAATGCAGCCGCGGGTCCAGGTCCATCACCGCGACCTGAACCTTCACGCCGTCGATCTCCATGACAGGTCCGGCAGGCTGCGCCCTCAGGCCCAGCCGCCCGATCCAGCGCGGCCAGACCGCCGGGCCGAAGGCGATGATCTTCTGCGCCCCCAGCGACCGTGCGGTGCGGATCATCTCGTACATCAGATCGCCCTGCACCTTCTTGCGCAGCCGCGCCGGGACCGAATTGGCCACGAAGATGCGCGACGCCTCCCAGATCTTCGGATCCACCGGCGCCTCGAAATCCATCAGGTCGGACGGGATCGACTCCAGCATCCCGCGCTGCGCGTCGCGGATCATGTAGCTGTACATGCCGACCCGTGCCGTGGTCGGCGTCAGGCGCACACCCGCCAGGACATCGCCCTGCTCATGCACGGCGATCCAGCGGCTGGCAGGGGTGTCATACTGGTCGAACTCCATGCCCTCCGCTTCGGGAAGGCGCCAATTGTTCTTTATGATAAAGGACTTCCGACGCGCCCGCAGCAGATTGACGAACAGGTCGCCATGCTGGTGCATGTTCTGGAAGGATAACGTCGTCGTCAGCATCAAATTTCCTGGCCTACTTGCCTCGACAGCGCCGGCGAGGCGGGGGTTCTCTCCCCCGTCCGGTCCTTCGGCCCCGGCCACCTCGGAAAACCGGGTGTCCCGCCTGTGGGGAGGAAGGCTGACCATGGCGCTCCACAAAATTAATATTCGTAAACAACGAAGGCATGTCTGACGGCGAAAAGCCAAGCGATTTTAGTCGTTTACGCGGAACTGGGCATAACTGTGGCAAAATCGCAAAGTCAAATATGCATGGATATACAATATCTTGTGGGTCAAGGTTCATCCTCCGCATTTAGGCGGGCTTTCCCTTTTCCTACAAATCGGCGGAACGCCGCCTATGGCGACCGTTGACGCCGAAGAAACAATCAATCGGCCGGTCAGCGGCCCGCCCTGCCGTGAATCAGCCCGATCCCTGCGCCCGACTCGTCCCGCTGACCCTTTCCCGCCACAAAACACCGCATGGCGACCATAAATTGGTCCATTTGCCCCGCCATTAACGTTACTTGACCGGCTGCCACCCGATCCCCCCGCCCCTACTCCGCGACGGGCGGCGAATCGGACAGGCACCGGAACGGGTGTCAGATTCGGGGGCCGTCATGGCGCGCTACTTCCAGACCTTCAGACTTTTCGCCGAAGTGGCGGAGTTCCTCCTCCTGGAACGCCCCGAACGGCGCCTGCTGGTGGATCTGTCGCTGGAACCCGCCCTCGAACCCTCGCTGGACCGTCCGGGACGCAATCCCTATCCGCACCGCACGACCTACACCCTCACCGATCCTTTCCTCATCGAACGCTTTCTGGAAGACGTGTCGGTCGGTGACGCGATCGAAGCCGAAGGCACCTTCGTCCAGTCCGACTACATCCCGCATCGGACGACCTGCATCGACACGACCTTCCTGCTGCTCGACTTCCGTCGCCTGTCCCATCCCGAGCAACTGATCCCCGCCCCTGCGGAATTCGCGGCCGACGTCCTGCGCCGCCTCCGCCTGCACTGACCGCGATGACGACGACGCCCTTTACACCGGTCACGCCCGACCGCAGCTTCCGGCAGGTGATGGCGCTCCGCCTCCGCCGTGCGCTGCGCGGCCTGTTCCGGTTGGACGCCAGCGCGACCCGCCTTGAAAAGCAGGTGCTGGACTACGTCACCGGCGGGCTGGCGCTGTTCTGGAAACGCCAGACCATCTACGCCGGCGCGGGGCTGCTCTGCGGCTTCTACTACGATGTGCAGGTGGCCGTCCTCTGCTACATCCTGCTCCAGTACACCGAAGCCTGCGACACGATCCTCTGCCTGCGCATCGTCCGCTGGAAGGGTGGCAACCTGCGCGAGGTGCGGCGCTACCGCAACCTCCTCCTCTTCACCGCGATCCAGAGCACCGGCGCCATCTGCCTATGGGCGGGCATCGTTGCCTATCTGGAAGGCGTCTCGTCCCATTTCATGCCGCTCTTCTTCCTCTTCGCGGCGGGCCTGTTTGCGGCGGTGAACAACCACCAGCTTCCCACCATCCTCATGGTGCGCCTCGTCATGTATGCGGGCACCTTCCTGTGGATTCCGACCGCCGACCTCCTCACGGTCCGCCCGCCGCTGGAAAGCTTCCTCTGGCTGCAGCTCTTCACCGTCGTCTTCGTGCTGTTCTTCGTGGTGGAATGTTCGGTGATCTTCCTGCGGCTCTACCGCCGCGGCCTCGATCAACTCGACGAACTCCGCCTCGAACGCGACCGCGTGCAGGCGGCCTACGAGGTGAAGTCGCAATTCGTCTCGGTCGTCAGCCACGAACTGCGCACACCGTTGACCTCGATCAACGGCGCACTCGGCCTGCTGCGGACCGGCGCCTATGACGCCGACCCGGCCAAGGCCCGCAACATCCTCGAAATCGCGCACAAGAACTCGATCCGCCTGTCGGCCCTCATCAACGACCTGCTGGACCTGCAGAAACTCGAATCCGGCCAGATGTCCTATAACATGGACCAGACCGACCTTTCGGCACTGGTCGAGGACTGCATCGAATCCATCGGCTCCTTCGCCCAGACCTACGGCATCACCATCGACTTCACCCCGCCGGCGCAGATGGCCGTCGTGGAGGCCGACCGCGACCGCATCCACCAGGTCCTCGACAACCTCCTGTCCAATGCCGTCAAATTCTCGCGCCGCGACGGGCGGGTGGATGTCCGCGTCACCACCTCCGCCACCCATGCGCGGGTCGAGGTGCAGGACCACGGCATCGGCATCCCCCCCAATTCCCGCGACAAGGTCTTCGGCAAGTTCACGCAGGTGGACAGTTCCGACCGGCGCAGCCACGGCGGCACCGGCCTGGGGCTGGCCATCGCGCAGGAAATCATGGCCGCCCATGGCGGCAGCATCGACTATGTCAGCATACTCGGCGAAGGCACCGTCTTCGCCATAGAATTCCCGCTCAAGGACTGAAGACCATGACCTTCCACGCAGACGTTCCCCAGCACGCAGACCTCGTTGCACGGCTTGCCCCGATCCGCGCACATTTCCTGGCATCGCTGGCCCCGCGGCGCGAACGTCTTGCCACATTCCTTGCCGCGCATGACGCTCTGCCACCGCCCGCCCTCATGCGGCAACTGCAGGAAGACGCCCACAAGATCAGGGGGGTTGCCCTCACCCTCGGCTTCGATGCGCTCGGTCGCGCGGCAGGTGTTGCCGACGACCTGCTGGACCCGTGGCAAAAGGCGGCGGATCCGCTGGAACTGCCCGAACCCCTGCCCGCCGCCCTTGCGGCGCTGCTGGCGGAAATCGACGCGGCGACCGCCTGATCAGCGCCCGCGCTGCGCCCAGTAGCGCCGGATCTCGTCCGACAGGGTCACCGGATCGAAGGGCTTGGTGATCCGCCCCAGCACACCCATGGCGGCCATGTCACCCTCGATGGCATCCATTGCCTTCGCCGTCATGAAAAGCGCCGGCACCCCGGCCAGACCTTCCTGCCCCCGCAGCGCCTGCAGGGTCTGCATCCCGTTCATGCCGGGCATCATGTAATCCAGCAACAGAAGGTCCGGCCCGAAGGCCGCCGCCTTCTCGATCGCCTCGGCCCCCGAAGCGCATTGCATGACCTCGAACCCGCCCAGATCGGCCAGCGCCAACCGGGCGATCATCAGGATATCCTCGTCATCCTCCACATGCAGGATGCGGTTCAAACCGTCCATGGGCACCCCCCGCAGCGCCAGATCCACAGGTTTCCCGTCCCGTGGATCAACCGAAAGTGGAGCGTGGCTGACCTTGCGTCAATCCGTCGCGTTAAAAATCATTATCCGGTCTCACGAACGGATCGTTTCGCAACCCGTTCCAATCGGAAACGCTCAGCTTCCCTGCACGATCAGGATGGCCCGCGCCGCGCCGCCTTCGGCCCGGATCGCATGGGCACGGTCCGCCGCATAGCGGGCCGTGTCGCCGGGGCCAAGCCGTTCCTCGTCCTCGCCCGACCGCACGGAAAGATGCCCCGCGATCACCGTCAGATGCTCGCGGCAACCGGGCGAATGCGGCTCCGACACCAGCGCCGCCCCCGCCTCGAAGCCCAGATCATAGACCTCGTGCTCCCCCACCGCCTCGGCGGGCGACAGGATGCGGATGCGCACCCCCGCACCCCGGGCGATGACGGGCGCCGCGGCGGCATGGGTCACTTCGATCCCCGGCGCGGGCTTGCCCTCCAGCAGCCCCGCGAAATCCACCTGCAAGGCCTGCGTCAGGTTCCACAGCGTCGCCACCGTGGGCGAACTTTCCCCGCGTTCGATCTGGCTGACCATGGACCGCGATACGCCCGACAGCTTCGCCACCGCGTCCAGCGAAAGCCCCCGCGCCTTGCGGGCAGCCCGCAACTGCGCAGCCAGCCTGTCATGGATATCCGACCGTCCGTTCATGCGCGGATGCTTACCCGCCCCCGCGCGGACGTCAACTTACGTCCCGCAATAGGTGACGTAACGGCCAAATCCCTGCGGCGCGGGCAGCATATAGGCCTCCCGCTCCACAAAGGGCTCGGACACTGCCGCGACCAGCGCCCCGAACGGCCCCATATCCCCCGCCGTCGCCGCCGCCAGCGCCTCCTCGACCTTGTGGTTGCGGGGGATCACGGCCGGATTCGCCGCCCTCATCCGCTCGGCCGCATCGGGCGCCAGCCTTGCCTGCCAGCGCGGCAACCATGCCCGCAGCGCGGCAGCCTCGCCGAACAGCGGCGCGATGGCCGATGCATCGCCCCCCACCGCCCCCGCCAGCCGCCGGAAGGTCAGCGTCCAGTCCGCCCCCTGCCCCGTCCCGCGCTGCCCATCGCCGCCAGCAGGTCGTCGGCCAGCGCAGCGTCGCCCTCCTCGGCCCCCGCCAGCCCCAGTTTGGCCCGCATCACCCCGACCCATTCCGCCCGATAGCGACCGGCAATCGCTTCGAGATAGCCGTTGGCAATATCCACGGCCCGGTCCTGATCCTCATGGAACAGGGGCAGCAAAGCCTCGGCCAGCCGCGCCAGATTCCACCCAAGGATCAGGGGCTGGTTCGCATAGGCATAGCGCCCGCCGTGATCGATGGATGAAAACACCGTCCCCGGCGCATAGCCTTCCATGAAGGCGCAGGGGCCGTAATCGATCGTCTCGCCCGACAGGGCCATGTTGTCGGTGTTCATCACGCCGTGGATGAACCCAACCCCCATCCATTGCGCGATCAGCCGCGCCTGCCGCCCGATCACTGCATCGAACAGCGCGACATAAGCGTTCTCCGCCCCCGCCACTTCAGGATAATGCCGCGCAATGGTGTAATCGGCCAGCTTGCGCACCTGCGCCACGTCGCCCCGCGCCGCAAAGAACTGGAACGTCCCCACGCGGATATGGCTTGCCGCCACCCGCGTCAGCACCGCGCCGGGCAATTCCGTCTCGCGCAGCACCGGCGCACCCGTCGCCACCACCGCCAGCGCCCGCGTCGTGGGGATGCCCAGCGCCGCCATCGCCTCGCCCATCACATATTCCCGCAACATCGGCCCGACGGCGGCCAGCCCATCCCCGCCCCGCGAAAACGGCGTCCGCCCCGACCCTTTCAACTGGATATCCCAGCGCCGCCCCGCAGGGTCCACCACCTCGCCCAGCAGCAGCGCCCGCCCGTCCCCCAGTTGCGGCGAAAATCCCCCGAACTGGTGGCCCGCATAGGCCTGCGCCACCGGCTCCGCCCCCTCCGGCACCGCCGCCCCCGACAGGACCGACGCCGCCTCCGCCTCCAGCGCGGCAGCATCCAGCCCCAACCCCTCGGCCAGCCGGCGATTGAAGGCCAGCAGACGCGGCGCAGGTGCAGGGGCGGGCCGGACCGACAGATAGGTCCCCGGCAGGTC
>AYNO01000010.1 GCA_000500915.1 Rhodobacter sp. CACIA14H1 | reverse complement strand
GCTGCGGCGCGCCCAGCGCCACCTCGCCGGGGCCGAAGCCGAAGGTCAGGGCCAGATAGGGCACGGTGTTGTCGGCCCCCGTTTCAAGGTTCTGGTCGATGTCCGCGCCCAGTTCGAAACCGATGGGCCCTTCATAGCGCAGGAACAGCTCCCCGCCCGCGATGGTGCCCGACGCGCCGTTGCGGCGCGTGTGTTCGAATTCCAGATCGCCCGAGAAGCCCAGCGCATCCATGCCCTGCGCGACGACGGGAACGGGTGTGGAAAGACAAAGCAGCGCAAGGGCGCCACCGCGAAGCCTGTTCATTGGATACACCATACTGCTCTGTTTTTTTGAACAGCTACCACGTATGGGGATTCCCTGCAATCACAAGCGGATGAACAGATCACTCCACCGGCGGAACCTTGGCCAGATAGGCCGCCACCGCCTTGCGGTCGCTGTCGGGCAGTCCGGCCATGTTGGCCACGACATGCGCCATGTGCCCTCCGACCGAGTCGAATTCGGGGGTGAAGCCGGTGGTCAGATAGGTGACGATCTCGCCCTGCGACCATGTCAGCTTGGCGGGGGTGATGTTCGGGATGGTGCCTTCGCCCGACGGGTTGGGCGCACCGGCCAGCCAGCGCGTGCGATCCATCCCGCCCAGCGCGTCGCGGGGCGTGTGGCATTCGCCGCAATGGGCCAGCGCCTCGGCGATTTCGCGCCCGCGCTGTTCTTCGGGCGTCAGGTCGCCGTCGATGACCCATGTATCGTCCAGATAGAGCGCCTTCCACAGCCCGATGCTGCGGCGGATGGTGAAGGGAAAGCCCAGTTCATGCGGGGCGCTGGCCGTATCGGACGGGGGCAGCGTCTGCATATAGGCGTGGATATCCGCCACATCCTGCGGCTGCATCTTCGCGTAGGATGCATAGGGCAGGGCGGGGTAGTAATGCGCCCCCTCCGGCGATACGCCGCGCATCAGCGCGTTGCCGAGGTCGGCCACCGACCAGCCGCCGATGCCCTGCGCGGAGGGGGATATGTTGGGGGCGACGAAGGTCCCGAAGGGCGAGGGGAAGCGCTGCCCGCCCGCCAGCACAAGCTGCGCCTCGCCTTCCGCCGCCGGTGCCATGTGGCAGGACGCGCAGCCTGCGGCGGTGAAGGTCAGCGCACCGCGGGCGGGGTCGCCGGTGATCCCGTCGAAGGTGCCCGCAGGCAGGGGCTGCGGCGCGGTGAGCCACCATGCGCCTGCGGCGGCGGCGACGGCAAGAAGCGACAGGGCGGGAAGGATGCGCATGGAAATCACCTCGGCTGAAACGGGGCGGAGCCTAGCGCAGCCGCCGCGCCGGGACCAAGTGACGAAGTCGCGATGGTGCGTCAGGGCGCGATCTTCTGCGGCACCAGCCATGCGGGCCAGCCGAACAGCCATTCATAGCCGAAGACCAGCAGGCACAGTGCGACCACCCCGAAGACCAGCTTCACCTGCGCGGCCGAGGGCGGATTTCTTGCCCATCGCGCCATCCGCACCAGCCACATCGGATTCATCGCATCACCCCGTAAACCGCACCTTGCCGATATAGGGAAGGTTGCGGTTGCGCTGCGCGAAATCAATCCCGTAGCCCACGACGAATTCATCGGGGATCTCGAACCCCGTCCATGTCGCCTTGATGTCCACCTCGCGGCGCGACGGCTTGTCCAGCAGGGCGCAGACTTCCAGCCGTGCCGGTTCGCGCGACAGGAGCAGGTTCTTGACATGGTGCAGGGTGAAGCCGGTATCGACGATGTCTTCCACCACCAGCACGTCGCGCCCCGCGATCTCTCCCCTCAGGTCCTTCAGGATGCGGACTTCGCGGCTGGAATGCATTGCGTCGCCGTAGGAGGAGGCTTCGAGGAAATCCACCTCCACCGGCAGGTCGATCTCGCGCACGAGGTCGGCGATGAAGACGAAGGAGCCGCGCAGCAGACCCACCACCACCAGCTTGTCGGTGCCCGCGTAATGGGCCGTTATCTCGGACGCCAGCGCCTCCACCCGGGCCGCGATGGCCTTGGCGCTGATCATCTGGTCTATGACATATGGCCGCTCTGGCATCGCCCACCCCTTGATTTCCCCGCACGGTCTAACCAATACGGGGGACACTGTCACCAAGGTCGCGCGTCCCATGCCCACGCATCACGAAATCAAGCGCCTGCCCTATACGGCGCAGCAGATGTATGACCTCGTGGCCGATGTCGCGTCCTATCCGAAGTTCCTGCCGTGGAATTCCGCCGCCCGCATCCGGTCGCGCAAGACGATGCCCGACGGGTCCGAGGTGATGGAGGCCGATCTGGTCATCAGCTTCAAGGTGTTCCGCGAACGGTTCGGCTCGCGCGTGACACTGTGGCCTGCGGCGCGGAAAATCGACACGGAATATCTGGACGGCCCGTTCCGGCACATGAAATCGACCTGGGCCTTCCGCGATGTCGAAGGTGGCTGCGAGGTGGAATTCTTCGTCGATTTCGAATTCCGCAACGCCATCCTGCAGGGGATCATCGGCGTGGTCTTCAACGATGCCATGCAGCGCGTCGTCCGCGCCTTCGAACGGCGGGCGGCAGAGTTGCACGGGCCGAAGGTCTGATCCGCGACGGAACGGGCGGGGACCGGCGTATCATCCGCGACCCAAGGCCGGAGGTTCTGCCCATGTTCCGATATGTCCTGCTTCTGATCCTGCTTGCCGCGCCCGTCGCGGCGGAAACCGTGCGGCTTGGCGACCGGACCTACCGGATCGACCTGCCTGCGCGGCCCGCGGATGCGCCCCTGATCGTGCGCTGCATGCGGGGCGGCAGCGCGGACCAGTTCGCCCGCAACTCCGCCCTGTCGCGGCCTGCCAACCGGCAGGGTTATGCCGTGGTCTATCCCGAAGGCACGGGCCGCGCCGCGACATGGAACGGCGGCTATTGCTGCGGCATGGCCGCACGGCGCGGGGTGGATGACATGGCCTTTCTGGATGCCGTCATCGCAGATGCGGTGGCGTGGTTCGGGCTGGATGGCGGGCGGGTCTATCTGACGGGCATGTCCAACGGGGCGATCATGGCCGAAACCTATGCCGCCCTGCGCCCCGGCAGGGTGCGGGCGGTGGCGGGGGTGCGGGGACGATGGACACGCGGCGCCACGCGCCCGCCGCGCCGGTGCCGCTGCTGCATATCCACGGCACGGCGGATGCCATGGTGCCCTATGACGGCGGCAAGGGGGACAGCAGCCTGACGCAGACCGATTTCGCCTCGGTCGCGTCGGTCGAGGCGGCCTTCCTGCGGCCCTTCCCGATGCTGGCGCGGACGGAACGGGTCGTGGACCCCGCGCTGGACGGGATGCGGACGGTGGAACGGAACTACACCGACGCGCAGGGCAGGGTGCAGGTCCGCATCCTGACGGTCGAGGGCGGGGGACATGCCTGGCATGGCAGCCGCCGCTCTGTCCGGCAGGGGGGCACGCGGGACATCGACGCCACCGCCGAGGTGCTGCGCTTCTTCGCACAACATCCCTGAGCCGCCCGTCCGCCTTCCGCCACGCCTCCGCCCGGCCGGTGCAAGCCCGTTCCGGCCCCCCGCGATTAACCTTAACGCGCCCCGCCGCAAGACGGTCCTGCCCCCGTCCCCTTCATCCCGGTCCAGATACCCCACGGGGGCCCGGGGTGTGAAACCCACGCGGCGTCAAGCCCGCGCAACGCGCGGACACTGCAGCCCCGAACAAGACCTGCGGCTTCATCCGTTCCCAAATATCCCACGGGGGTCCGGGGGTGTGAAACCCCCGGCTCCGCCGGCTCAGGCCAGTGCCCCGGCCAGCAGTTCCAGCGCATGCCGCACCGTCGCCTCCCGCACCTCCGCCCGTCCCAGCGCGCCGAATTCCACCGTTTCCACGAAAGACTCCCGCCCCGCCTGCGCCAGTCCGAAACAGACCCGCCCCTCCGGCTTGAACTCCGACCCGCCCGGCCCGGCGATGCCCGTCACCGACACGGCAAGCGTGGCCTGCGAATGGCGCAGCGCACCTTCGGCCATGGCAAGCGCCACCTCTTCCGACACCGCGCCATGCGCCTCGATCAAGGCGGCAGGGACGCCCAGCATTTCGGTCTTGGCGGCGTTGGAATAGGTGACGAAGCCCCGTTCGAACACGTCGGACGATCCGGCCACATCGGTCAGCGCCGCCGCGATCATCCCGCCCGTGCAGCTTTCGGCGGTGGCGATCTTCGCCCCCCAGTAGCGCCCTGCCTGCAGAACCTCCGCCGCCATCGCCATCCCATCACCCCATCAGGACCCCGTGCGCCACGCCCGCCGCGACGACAACGCAGAGACCGGCGAAAAGTCCCGCCCAGACATCGTCCAGCATCACCCCCGCGGCATCGCCCCGCGCGTCGGCGCGGCCTACCAGCCAGGGCTTCCAGATATCGAACAGCCGGAAGAAGACGAAGGCCGCGACCCAGCCCGGATAGGGCATCCAGCCTTCCCACCCGCGCATCCAGAAGGCGAAGGAGGGGAACAGCAGCGCGATCCACTGACCCGCCACCTCGTCTATCACCACTTCCGACGGGTCCTCGCCCGGCCTGCAGACCGCCTTGCAGGCGGTGAAGCCCGCGACGAGTGCCGCGATGGTGGCCAGCGCCAGCCCCGGAAAGCCCGCGAAACGGTCGATCACCACGCCCAGCGCCAGCGCCGCGGCGGACCCCCATGTGCCCGGCGCGGGCCGCAGCAGGCCCACGCCGAAGAAGGTGGCGACGGCCCGCATCATGCCCGCACCAGACAGGCCGTCGCCAGCGCGGCGATGCCTTCGTCGCGCCCCGTGAAGCCCAGCCGTTCCGATGTGGTGGCCTTCACGCTGACCCGTCCCGCATCGACGCCCATGATCCCCGCCAGCGCCGCCTGCATTGCCGCCGCATGCGGCCCGATCTTCGGGCGTTCGCAGACCAGCGTGACGTCGCAATTGCCCAGCTCATAGCCCTGCGACCGCATCAGTTGGGCCGCATGGCGCAGGAAGATGTGGCTTTCCGCCCCTTTCCATTGCGGGTCGCTGGGCGGGAAGTGACGCCCGATATCGCCCATCGCCAAGGCGCCATAGATCGCATCCGTCAGCGCGTGCATCCCCACATCGGCATCCGAATGCCCCAGCAGCGCCCGCCCGTGCGGCACCTTCACCCCGCAGAGCCAGACATGGTCGCCCTCGGTGAAGGCGTGAACGTCATAGCCATTGCCCAGCCGCACATCCATGCCGCGTTCCTTCAAGATCGCCTCTGCCCGCGCGAAATCGCCGGGATAGGTCAGCTTCAGGTTGGTTTCGTCGCCCTCGACGATGGCCACGTCAAGCCCTGCCGCCCGCGCCACCTCCACATCATCCGCCGCGCCGCCCGGATGGGCGCGGTGGGCGGCCAGTATTTCGGCAAAGCGGAAGCCCTGCGGCGTCTGCGCCCGCCACAGGCCCGTGCGGTCCTGCGTGCCGGCGACCAGCCCCTCGGCCCCCCGCCACAGCGCATCGCTGACCGGCAGGGCAGGGGCCGCGCCCGCGCCTGTCTCCAGCGCCGCAAGAACCCGCCCGATGACCGCCGACGGGACCAGCGGCCGCGCCCCGTCATGGATCAGCACGCGGGTCACGCCCGACGCCGCCAGCGCCTCCAGCGCGGCCCGCACCGATGCGTCACGGGAGGCGCCGCCCTCCACCAGTTCCGCATCGGGGGCCAGTGCCTGCGCCCGTGCGCGGTCATCGGGATGGATCACCAGCACCAGCCGGTCCACCCGCCCGCGAAAGGCCGCCAGCGTATGGGCCAGCACGGGCCGCCCCGCCAGCATCTGCCATTGCTTCGGCACCTCGCCCCCGGCGCGGCTGCCGCGCCCTGCGGCGACGATGACGGCTGCGGTTGTCATGCCGACTCCCCTGCTGCGGCTTGGTTGCATCTTGCCCTTCGCGCCTTGCTACGCCACACCGCCGCGCCTGACAATCTGGCGCGGCAACGGGCAATGATGCCCAAAATTTGTGCAACGCCAGTTTTTCAGCCATATTAGCAGCTTCACCGCTTGGCGAACCGCCCCTGCGGCCCCTACCACCAACCCATCTGCACAAGGAACAGGCAAGTGCCCTTCTGCCTCGGACCCCAGACGATTTCGCCGCCCGTGCTTCTGGCACCGCTTGCGGGGATCACCGATCTGCCTTTCCGCCGACTCGTGGCGCGTTTCGGTGCGGGGCTCGTGGTGTCCGAGATGGTCGCATCGCAGGAAGTCGTGCAGGCCCAGCCCGAGGCGCGGGCGCGGGCAGAGCTGGGCTTCGGCGAACAGGCGACATCCGTGCAACTGGCCGGGCGCGACCCCTACTGGATGGGCGAAGCGGCGCGGCTGATGGAGGCCAATGGCGCAAGGATCATCGACATCAACATGGGCTGCCCGTCCAAGCGGGTGACGACCGGCCTCTGCGGATCGGCCCTGCTGCGCGATCTGGACCTTGCGCTGGAGCTGATCGAGTCGGTGGTCAGGGCCGTCGCCCTTCCCGTCACGCTGAAGACCCGCCTCGGCTGGGACGACACGCTGCTGAACGCGCCGGAGCTGGCGCGGCGGGCGGAAGCGGCGGGGGTGCAGATGGTCACGATCCACGGCCGCACGCGCTGCCAGTTCTACAAGGGCAATGCCGACTGGGCCGCCATCGCGCGGGTAAAAGAGGCGGTGTCGATCCCCGTCATCGCCAATGGCGACATCGTGGACGCCGCCACGGCGCGGCAGGCGCTGGACCTGTCGGGCGCGGATGGTGTCATGGTCGGACGCGGGGCACAGGGGGCGCCGTGGAGGCTGGCCGAGATCGCGCACCGGCTTTACGGCACGCCCGCGCCCGAAATCCCTTCGGGCGACGCGCTGGCCGACATGGTGGCCGGGCATTACGAGGCGATGCTGGATTTCTACGGCCCGTCGCTGGGTCTGCGCTGCGCGCGCAAGCATCTGGGCTGGTACATGGACACAGCCGCCACGCCCGACACGCTGCGCCACGCCATCCTGACCGCCGATGCCCCCGCGCAGGTGCTGCGGCTGCTCCGCGATGCCTTTGCCGATACGGGGCAGGCCGCCGCATGACCCCCTACCGCACGCCATACCCCGTTCCGGGTGTCGTCTGGGCCTCGCTGCCGCTGCCCGCGCTGCTGATCGGCCCCGACAACCGGATTGCCGAGGTGAACCCGGCGGGCGAGACCTTCCTGAACGCCTCTTCGCGGTCGCTGATGGGGCAGCCGGCCTTTGACCGGCTGGCCATAGACGCCCCGATGGACGAGGCGCTGGCGCGGGCGCGGGCGAACCAGTCGCCGCTTTTCATCAACGATGTGGATGTGACCACGGGCGAACGTGCGCCGGTGCAGTGCAACATCCAGGTCGCCCCCATGCATGACAATGCCGAGGTGATCCTGCTGATCATCTCGCCGCGCGACATCGCGGACCGGATGGGGCGGGCATTGCAGGTGAAATCCGCCGCCAAATCCGCCATCGGCATGGCCGAGATGCTGGCGCATGAAATCAAGAACCCGCTGGCGGGCATTTCCGGCGCGGCGCAGCTCATCGGCATGAACCTCGCCCCCGAGGACCGCGAGCTTGCGGACCTGATCGTGGAAGAGACGCGCCGCATCGTGAAGCTGCTGGAACAGGTGGAACAGTTCGGCAACCTGCGCCCGCCGGAGCGCCGCCCCGTCAATATCCACGACGCGCTGGACCGGGCCCGCAAATCCGCCATGGTCGGTTTCGCCGCCCATATGCAGATCACCGAGGATTACGACCCCTCGCTTCCCCCCACCTTCGCCGATCCCGACCAGTTGATGCAGGTCTTCCTGAACCTGATCAAGAACGCGGCCGAGGCCTGCCAGAGGGCGGGCGAAGGGACGACGATCCGCCTGCGCACCTTCTACGACCTGTCGCTGCGCCTGCGCGGCAAGGATGGCCGCCCCGCCGCGCTGCCGCTGCAGATCGAGATCATCGATGACGGCCCCGGCATCCCGCCCGAGATTGCCGCCGACGTTTTCGAGCCCTTCGTTTCTGGCCGCGAGAACGGGACGGGGCTGGGGCTCGCGCTGGTTTCAAAGATCATTTCCGACCATGAGGGATGGATTTCCGTGGATTCGGTGCCGGGGCGCACCGTCTTCCGCGTCTCCCTTCCCATGGTGCCGAAAGAGAAAAGGGAGAAAGCCTGATGGATGGCACCGTCCTTGTCGCCGACGACGACCGCACGATCCGCACCGTGCTGACACAGGCCCTGACGCGGGCGGGGTGCAAGGTCCACGCGACATCGTCCCTGATGACCCTGATGCGCTGGGTCGAGGAGGGAAAGGGCGATCTGGTGATTTCCGATGTCATCATGCCCGATGGCAACGGTCTGGACGCGCTGCCGCGCATCGGCAAGCTGCGCCCCGGCCTGCCGGTGATCGTGATTTCGGCGCAGAACACCATCATGACGGCCATCCAGGCCGCCGAGGCCGAGGCCTTCGACTACCTGCCCAAACCCTTCGACCTGCCCGACCTGATGAAGCGGTCCGCCCGTGCGCTGGAACAGAAGCGCCGCGCCCCCGCCCGCCCCGTCCAGCCGCGCGAGGCGGGGGATGACCTGCCGCTGGTGGGCCGGACCCCCGCGATGCAGGCGCTGTACCGCCTTGTCGCGCGGGTGATGAACACCGACCTTGCGGTGCTGGTGACGGGCGAATCCGGCACCGGCAAAAGCCTGATCGCCAAGGCCATCCACGATTTTTCCGACCGCCGGTCGCAGCCCTTTGTCGTGGCGCAGGCCTCCGACCTTGCGGGGATCGACGGCCCCGCCACGCTGATGTCCCGTGCGCGGGGCGGTTCGCTGGTGCTGGACGAGGTGGCCGATTACGACGACGACACGCAGGCCCGCATCGTGCGGATGCTGGACCTTGCGGGCGACAACGCGCCGCGCATCATGGCCACGTCGCAGACCGACCTGTCGGCGCGGATGGAATCGGGGCAGTTCCGGCAGGACCTGTTCTACCGCCTGTCGGGCGTGACGCTGCATGTTCCTTCCCTGCGCGAACGGGTGGATGACATCCCGCTTCTGGCCGAACATTTCCTTGCCAAGGGCGAACGCGATCTCGGCACGCTGCGGCGGCTGTCGGGCGATGCCCGCGACCTGATCCGCGCCTATTCCTGGCCGGGCAACGTGCGGCAACTGGAAAACACGCTGCGCCGCCTGATGGTGACATCGTCGGAAGCCGAAATCGCCAAGGCCGAGGTGGAAGCCGTCCTCGGCAACCAGCCCGCCATGGAACCGCTGAAGGGCGGGGGCGAAGGGGAAAAGCTGTCGGCATCCGTCGCCCGCCACCTGAAGCGGTATTTCGACCTGCATGGCGGCCAGCTTCCCCCCGCCGGCGTCTATCAGCGCATCCTGCGCGAGGTGGAGATGCCCCTGATCGAGATCGCGCTGGATGCCACGGCCGGAAACCAGGCGAAATGCGCCGATCTTCTGGGCATCAATCGCAATACTTTGCGCAAGAAGATCACCGATCTGGATATCCGCGTGACACGGCGCCGCAAGCTGATGTAAAACCGCAACATCAAGCGTGTCCCCCGCGCCGCAGCGGGGCCGGGGGCACAATATGTGGGTTGCGGGGGAAAAGACGCCCCCTTCATGGCGGGGACGTGCGGCGTGCAGGGCGCCTTTGGCAGCAACAGTTGGGTCCGCCTCAGCCGCCTGCGCCGCCAGCGCCAGGTGCAGAACGCGATGACCTTCGGGCTGGTCTTCCTCGGCCCGCTGCTGGCCGTGGCGACCTTCCTCGCGCTCGGTCCGCTGAACCAGGGGACGAACTCGCCCACCCTGCGGCTGATCCTGCTGGCGGACCTTGTCTATATCCTCGTGGTGGCGACGCTGGTCATGGCCCGCGTCGTGCGCATGATCGCCGACCGGCGCAGCAAGTCTGCCGGGTCGCGCCTGCACCTGCGGCTGACCTTCGTCTTTGCGGTGGTGGCGCTGATTCCCACCATCCTCGTTGCCGTCTTTGCCGTCATCACGGTGAATTTCGGGCTGGAGGGGTGGTTTTCCGACCGTGTCCGGTCGGTCGTCGGCTCCTCGCTTTCGGCGGCCGAGGCCTATGAGCAGGAACACCGGCAGGACCTGATGGCCGATGCGGAATCGCTGGCCCGCGACCTCAACCTCTTCAAGCAGTCGATGTTCTTCCTCGATGACAGCCAGATGCGCCCCGTGCTGACGCAGGCGCAGGCCACCATCCAGCGCGGGCTGAAGGAGGCCTATCTGATCGACGGCGCGGGCGATCTGATGACGCGGGGGGAACGCAGCTATCTGTTCGACTTCGAAAAGCCCACGCCCGAAGAGATCGCCCGCGCCCGCGCCGGCGAGACGGTGCTGATACAGGACTGGGGCAACAACGAATTCCGCGCCCTGATCCATCTGGACGCCTTTGCCGACCGCTACCTCTACGTCTCGCGCACGGTGGACGGGTCCATCCTGTCGCTGCTGGACGGCACGCGGGAAACCGTGGCGCTCTATCACCAGCTTGAATCGGAACGCGGGCGGCTGCTGTTCGAATTCGGGCTTCTCTATCTGGGCTTTGCGCTGATCCTGATCCTTGCCGCCGTCTGGCTGGGCCTTTGGTTCGCCGAACGCCTGTCCCGCCCCGTCGGCCGTCTGGCCGAGGCGGCAGAACTGGTGGGGGAAGGCAATCTCGACGTGCAGGTGCGCGAGGAAGAGGGGGACGACGAAATCGCCTCGCTCGGGCGCAGCTTCAACAACATGACCCGCCAGCTCAAGGGCCAGCGCGAGGCGCTGGTGGACTCCCACAGCCAGACGGAACGCCGCCGCCGCCTGTTCGATTCGGTGCTGTCCAACGTGACGGCGGGGGTGATCGGGCTGAATTCCGACGGGCGGATCGATTTCGCCAACCGCGCCGCCGAACGGCTGCTGGACATGGGGGCAGGGGCCGACACGCCCCTTGCCGTGGCCGTGCCGGAATTCGGCCCCCTGTTCGACCGCCTGCTGGACAGCGGCAGCCCCGCCGCGCAGGAAGAGGTGCGGCTGACCCGCAAGGGCAAACTGGAAAGCCTGCTGGTCCGCATGTCGGAACGGCGGGCCGAGGATGGCGGTCTGGAAGGCTATGTCGTGGCCTTCGACGACGTGACCGACCTCGTCTCGGCGCAGCGGATGGCGGCATGGGGCGACGTCGCCCGCCGCATCGCGCACGAGATCAAGAACCCCCTGACGCCCATCGCCCTGTCCGCCGAACGCATCAAGCGCAAGTTCCGCCCGCAGGTGGCCGAACCCGACGATCTGGACCAGTACACCGATGTCATCGTCCGCCAGACCAACGACCTGCGCCGCATCGTGGACGAATTCTCCAAATTCGCCCGGATGCCCGAACCCGACCGGCGCGAGAATGACCTGACCACGCTGGTCCGCGATGCCATCCTGCTGCAGGAAAGCGGCCAGCCCTCCGTCACCTTCGTCAAGCACCTGCCAGCGGCGCCGGTGATGATGGACCTTGACGCCACCATGATTTCGCAGGCCCTGACAAACCTGATCAAGAACGCAGGCGAAGCCATTGAAACCCTGCAGGAAAAGGGCGCAGCGGCGGGCCACCGGCCGGAAATCCGCATCACCTTCGACGCCGAACCCGACGCCGCCGTCATCCGCATCATGGACAATGGTATCGGCCTGCCGCCCGACCGTGCGCGGCTGTTCGAACCCTATGTGACCACCCGCGAAAAGGGCACCGGCCTTGGCCTGCCCATCGTCAAGAAGATCATCGAAGAGCATGGCGGCACGCTCGCCCTGCTCGACGCACCCGTTTTCGAAGGCAATGACCATGCGGGCGCGATGGCCGAGATCCGGCTGCCGCGCACGCCGAAGGTCCGCACCCGCAAACCCGCGGCATTGGCCGCACAGGGGGGATAATGAGCAGCATCCTTATTGTCGATGACGAGAAAGACATCCGCGAACTGATCGCCGATATCCTGAAGGACGAGGGGTTCAGCGTCCGGCTGGCAGGCAATTCCGACGACTGCATGGCCGAGATCAACGCGGAACCGCCCGCGCTGATGATCCTTGACATCTGGCTGAAGGACAGCCGCATGGACGGGATCGACATCCTGAAAACGGTCAAGCGCGACAATCCCGAGGTGCCGGTCGTCATCATCTCCGGCCACGGCAATATCGAGATCGCCGTCGCGGCCATCAAGCAGGGCGCCTATGACTTCATCGAAAAGCCCTTCAACATCGACCAGTTGATGGTCGTGGTGACGCGGGCGATGGAAACCAGCCGCCTGCGGCGCGAAAATTCCGAACTGCGGCGCAAGGATGTGACCTCGGCCGAGATGCTGGGCGCAAGCCCCGCCTTCAAGGCGCTGAAATCGCAGCTTGAAAAGGTGACGAAGTCGAACGGCCGCGTGATGCTGACCGGCCCCGCCGGATCGGGCAAGGAAATGGCGGCGCGGTTCATCCACGCCCATTCCAACCGCGCCGGTGCGCCCTTCGTCTCCGTCTCCTCGGCCACGATCGAACCGGAGCGGATGGAAGAGGTGCTGTTCGGCCGCGAAACGGCGGAGCGCGGGGTCGAAAAGGGCCTGCTGGAACAGGCCCATAACGGCGTCGTCTATTTCGACGAGGTGGCGGATATGCCGCTGGGCACCCAGTCCAAGATCCTGCGCGTGCTGGTGGAACAGCAGTTCACGCGGGCAGGGGGCACCGACAAGGTCCGCGTGGACCTGCGCGTCATCTCCTCCACCACCCGCGACCTGCGGTCCGAAATCGCGGCGGGCCGCTTCCGGCAGGAGCTTTACGACCGGCTGAACGTGGTCCCCATCGCCGTCCCCTCGCTGGAGGAACGGCGCGAGGATATCCCCGACCTGACGCGCCATTTCATCGACCTGTTCCACCGCAGCCAGGGCCTGCCCAACCGCAGCCTGTCGGCCGAGGCCGAGGCGATGCTGCAGACGATGTCATGGCCCGGCAACGTGCGCCAGTTGCGCAACGTGATCGAACGGGTGCTGATCCTTGGCGACGGCGCCGGCCCGATCGAGGCCCGCGAACTGCCGGGGCAGGAGGTGCCGGAAGGCGACACCGGCCGACTCGTCCTTGGCGGCGCCATGGCGACCCTGCCCCTGCGCGAGGCGCGCGAGGTCTTCGAACGCGAATATCTGCTGACCCAGATCAACCGCTTCGGCGGCAATATCAGCCGCACGGCGTCCTTCGTCGGGATGGAACGCAGCGCCCTGCACCGCAAACTGAAGTCGCTGGGCGTGGTGACTTCGGCCAAGGCAGGCGGGCGCATGGCCCATCTGGACGAGGATATGGACGAGGACGAGGGCGAGGAGGTCTGATCCCGCCCGCGGCGAACCCTTCGTTAACCCATCCATGCGAATCCTTCTCTAGCCAGAGGACAACCAGAAGGATTCGCAGTAGAAATGAAACCCGCAACGCAAAGGGTCCAACCGTTCCCGACCCGCCGGACAGACGGGGCAGGGGGCGGAAGTGGTGATGGTGGCATGATGGAAGCGCGTGTAACCCGACTGGAAGCCGATCTCGGCGAACTCAAGACCGACATGAAGGCTGTCCGCGACCGCCTTTCCCGCATCGAAGGCGAAATCGCGCGCCTGCCCGGTTATCCCGGCCTCTTCGTCATCTGCGGCACGCTGGTCGCCACCGTGGGCCTGATGCTGCGCTTCTTCTGACGCCGGACGTCACCCCGCCACAGGCAAGCCACGCCCCGCATGGACGTGATAGGCCTTGGTGACGATCTGCCAGCGCCCTTCCGGCCCCGGCCTGTCCTTCACCATGACCAGATAGTCGGTGAAATCGGTGCCGAAGCAGGTATCCGTCAGTTTCGCCACCGCCACCGTCCCCGTCACCTCGACCGTCAGCAGCTCTGCCACGATGGGGGAACCCTCGGGCGCTGTCTCCTCCTCCTTCACCCACTGGATGAAATCCTCCAGCGGAAAGAATTCATAGACCGGCCCGAAATGCCCCACCTGCAGGGCGCCGGGATGGAAGGCGCGGCGCAGCTTCGCCTCGTCCCCCCAGCACATGCCTTCCAGATAATCCACAACCACGGCCCGCACCGCGTCATGATCCGTCGCAAATCCCATCGCAGCCCCCCTGTTTCGGATGCCGCCAGCCTAGCACGGCGCAGCCCGCCGCCAAAGCCGCCTGCCGTCGCGCCGCCTGCCGTCGCGCCGCCTGCCGTCGCGCCCCCGCCGCCGCGCCATTGACCGTTCCCCCCCCATCTGCCAAGCAAGGGGCGCGATGGACCGGAGGTTCCGATGAAGGTGATCATCTGCGGGGCAGGGCAGGTCGGCTGGCAGATCGCCCGCCAACTGTCGGGCGAAAAGAACGACGTCACGCTTGTCGATTACAACGCCGACCTCGTCCGCCGCGCCACCGATACGCTGGACGTGCAGGGCGTCGTGGGCTTCGCCTCATACCCTGACGTGCTGGAAAAGGCAGGCGCCCGCGATGCCGACATGATCATCGCCGCCACCCATTCCGACGAGGTGAACATGGTCACCTGCGAAGTGGCCCATGCCATCTTCGCCATCCCGCGCAAGATCGCCCGCCTGCGGGCGCAAAGCTACCTCGACGCCATCTATTCCGACCTCTACCGCCGCGACCACCTGCCCATCGACGTGGTGATCTCGCCGGAACGCGAGGTGGCAGAGGCCGCGCTGCAACGCCTTGCCGCGCCTGCCACCTTCGACACCGAAAGCTTCATGCTGGGCCGCGCCCAGCTACTGGGCATCCAGCTTGACGAGGAATGCCCCGTCCTGAACACGCCGCTGCGACAGTTGAACGACCTCTTCTCCACCCTGCGGGCCATCGTGGTGGGCGTGCGGCGCGAGGGGCGGCTTTTCGCCCCCGAACCGGGCGACCAGCTTTTCGCCGATGACCAGATCTATGTCTTCACCCATTCCGAAGACGTGAACCGCACGCTGGAAATCTTCGGCAAGCAGACCAAGAAGCAGGAACGCGTCGTGATCATCGGCGGTGGCAATGTCGGCCTCGGCGTGGCGCGGGCGCTGGAATCCCGCACCGACCGCGTCCGCGCCAAGATCATCGAAAAGAACCGCGCCCGCGCCGAACGCGCCGCCGACAGCCTGGAACGCACCATCGTCCTGAACGGCGACGGGATGGACATGGACATCCTGCTGGAAGCCTCCATCGACCGCGCCGATGCCGTGCTGGCCGTGACCGATGACGACAAGACCAACCTCCTCGTCGCCGTCCGCGCCAAACAGGCGGGCTGCCCCATGTCCATCGCGCTGGTCAACGACCCGACGCTGGCGCCGCTGATGGGCCCGCTGGACATCGACGCCTATATCAACCCCCGCGCCACCACCGTATCGTCCATCCTGCGCCACATCCGCCACGGCAAGGTCCGCGCCATCTATTCACTGGGCGATGCCGAGGCCGAGATGATCGAGGCGCAGGTCCTGTCCACCTCGCCCCTCGCAGGCCGGCTGATCCGCGACATCGACTTCCCCGAAGGCGTGCTGGTCGGTGCGCTGATGAAGGGCGACAAGGTCGTGAAACCCACCGGTGACACGCGGATCGAGGCGGGCGACGTGATCGCCCTCTTCACCATGGCCAAGGACGTGCGCGAGGTGGAACGCCTCCTGCAGGTCTCCATCGACTTCTTCTGATGCTCGCCCGCCTTTGGGAATTGCCGCTGCTTGTCCTTCTCATGGGGGTGACGGCGCTGTCGATGTGGCTGCCCGCCTCACATGCGGTGATCCTGCGCAACCATGAAACGGCGCGGGCCTTCTTCTATTCCGGCTGCATCCTGCTGGTGCTGACCACGATGATCGGCATCGCAACGGTCAACCGCCGCGCCCGCAATCCGGCGCGGGCGAACCTTGCCGCGCTGGTCGCGGCCTATGCCGTGCTGCCCGTGCTGATGGCCCTGCCCGTGGTGCAGGCGCTGCCCTATATCCCCTGGCCGGATGCCTGGCTGGAAATGGTGGCCTCCTTCACCACCACCGGCGCCACGCTGTTCGATCCGGCCGCCCTGCCGCCTTCGGTGCATCTGTGGCGGGCGCAGGTGGGGTGGATGGGCGGGTTCTTCATCCTCGTCGGCGCCGTCGCCATCCTTGCCCCGATGACGCTGGGCGGGATCGAGGTGATGTCGGGCCGCGTGCCGGGGCGCGGGGACGAAGGCCTGTCCCAGATCACGGCCACCGCCGCCCCCGCCCGCCGCGTGGCGCGACAGGCGGCGGCCATCCTGCCGGTCTATGTGGCGCTGACCGTGGCGCTCTGGGTCGTGCTGCTGATCGCGGGGGAACCGAACTTCCCGGCCTTCATCCATGCGCTCTCCACCGTCTCCACCTCGGGGATCAGCGCGACGGGCGGGCTGCCGGTGGAAGGGCACACCTTCGTGGCGGAACTGGCGATCTTTGCCGTCCTCTTCGCCGCGCTGACCCGTCGGCTCTGGCCCGGCTCCTTCGCCTATGATCCCGGCACGCGGCTGCGGGGCGACCCGGAACTGCGCCTTGCGCTGGCCCTGCTGGTGGCGGTGCCCATGCTCCTGTTCCTGCGCCACTGGATCGCCGCCGCCGACAGCGCGGCGGGGGACGCGCCCGCGGCGCTGTCGGCGCTCTGGGGGGCGCTGTTCACCACGCTGTCCTACCTGACGACCACGGGCTTCACCTCGGCCGACTGGATCACCGCCCGCGACTGGTCGGGGCTGGAAACGCCGGGGCTGGTGCTGGCAGGGCTTGCCATCTTCGGCGGCGGCGTCGCCACCACGGCGGGGGGCGTGAAACTCCTGCGCGTCTATGCGCTGTTCCGCCACGGCGAACGCGAACTGGAACGGCTGATCCACCCCAATTCCGTCGGCGGCGCGGGGCAATCCGCCCGCCGCCTGCGGCGCGAGGGTGCCTATCTGGCCTGGATCTTCTTCATGCTCTTCGCGCTGTCCATCGCCGTCTTCGTGGCGGCGCTGGCGCTGGTGGACATCCCCTTCGAACCGGCCCTGATCCTGACGCTCTCGGCGCTGACGACGACCGGACCGCTGGCCTCGGTCGCCGCGACGGAACCGGTCTATCTGGCCACGCTGCCCGTCGCCGCCAAGGCCATCCTCGCGGCGGCCATGGTCATCGGCCGGCTGGAACTACTGGCGATCCTCGTCCTCCTCGCCCCGGACGGCTGGCGGCGCTGAAACCGACAGGAAGTGTGACGGTCCCGCAAACATTTGTTTTGGGGCTGGAAACTGTACGCAACCCGTTACATACTTCGCACGTTGGACCGTCAACCTGGGTCGAGGGAACAGGGGTCCGACATTCCGCGCGACAAGACCAAGAACAAAGGCAAAGACAAAAAATGGCCGGCGACAAACAGAATTTGCAGGACGCTTTTCTCAATCACGTCCGGAAAGCCAAGGTTCCTGTTACGATTTTTCTCATCAACGGCGTGAAACTTCAGGGCGTCATTACCTGGTTCGACAATTTCTGCGTGCTCCTGCGCCGGGATGGCCAGTCGCAGCTTGTGTACAAGCATGCGATTTCCACCATCATGCCGGGCGCCCCGATCAACCTCTATGAAGGCGAAGACTGATTTCCGACCTGCCCGAAGACGAGGATGACGATCTCCCGTTCCCGACGGAACGGGAGGATGACCGCCTGACCGCCGCCCGCGCCACGCGGGCCTTCGTGCTGCATCCCGACATCCGCAACGACAGGTCCCGCCGCCTGCCCGAACACGGGCTGGCCGAGGCGGTCAGCCTTGCCCATGCCCTGCCCGAACTCGACGTGGTCGGGGGCGAGGTGGTGCGCCTTCCCCGCGTGCATCCCGGAATGCTCTTCGGCTCCGGCAAGGTGGAGGAGCTCAAGGCACGCTTCAAGGCCGATGACATCGCGCTGGTGCTGGTGGATGGCCCCGTCTCGCCCGTGCAGCAGCGCAATCTGGAAAAGGAATGGGGGGTCAAACTCCTCGACCGCACGGGGCTCATCCTCGAAATCTTCGCCGACCGCGCCCGCACCCGCGAAGGCGTGCTGCAGGTGGAACTCGCGGCCCTGTCCTATCAGCGCACCCGCCTCGTCCGCGCCTGGACCCACCTCGAACGCCAGCGTGGCGGCTTCGGCTTCGTCGGCGGCCCCGGCGAGACGCAGATCGAAGCCGACCGCCGCGCCATCGACGATCAGGTCATCCGCCTGAAGCGGCAACTCGACAAGGTGGTGAAGACCCGCGAACTGCACCGCGCCGCCCGCCGCAAGGTGCCGTTCCCCATCGTCGCGCTGGTAGGCTATACCAACGCGGGCAAGAGCACCCTCTTCAACCGCGCCACGGGGGCCGAGGTGCTGGCCAAGGACATGCTCTTCGCCACGCTCGACCCCACGATGCGCGGCATCACCCTGCCATCGGGCCGCAAGATCATCCTGTCCGACACGGTGGGCTTCATCTCGGACCTGCCCACCCAGCTCGTCGCCGCCTTCCGCGCCACGCTGGAAGAGGTGCTGGAAGCCGATCTCATCCTCCATGTCCGCGACATCGCCCATCCCGAAACCGGCGAACAGGCGGCGGATGTGGCCGACATCCTGCAATCGCTGGGCGTCGGCCCCGCCACGCCGATGTTCGAGATCTGGAACAAGCTCGACCTCGTCGCCCCCGCCGAACGCGACGCGCTGCAGGCGCAGGCCGAAACGCGCGACCGCGTCTTCCCCGTCTCGGCCCTGACGGGCGAAGGCGTGCCGCGCCTGCTCGACGCCATTTCCGCCGCCTTCGACGAGGAAAAGACCGAACGCACCCTCGCCGTCCCCTTCACCGACGGCCGCCGCCGCGCATGGCTCCATGCCGAAGGGGTGGTGCTGGCCGAACGCGCCACCGATACGGGCTTTGCCGTGGACGTGCGCTGGACGGCGCGGCAGGAGAAGAGGTATCGGGAGTTGTAGCGGTGATCCTTAGATTATTTGATCAAGTTCTCTTGGATATTGCCATTAGATTTGGTTTGAAGAAGCCTGCGCCTGAAACGATTCCTCTGTCCGGGTGGGAACGGCTGCAATCTCGGGACTATTTCCTCATCCAATTTGAATTCGACACGAACGACTGCCTTTATGTTAGAAGTAGAGATTCAAAAGGCTACACAGGTCTTTGGGTTCCCTTGTCCGGCGGTGGCCTTGAAGCTTCTCTACCAGTGGGCAACGCAACACGTGCACGATTTCAGGTGACGCATTATTACAAGGAACTAGAAATTGAATACATTTCCCATGTTGGATTTTTGCTAGGGTTACTATCTCTCCGGCCTTATCGAGAAGTTCTGCTAACAAGGTTAGAGCGTTGGCGTTTCAGCAGATCGAGAATTCCGAAGGAAGCACGCTTTGCTGTACTTGAGTGGGCTTATGCTAATGCAATGAGCGCGACAAGAAGAGATCAAGTTATTAGCGTGTATGGGTTTCTTGCCATGAAGTATGGCCCGAATATCTTTTCGCATCCAGAATTTCGACAGGTGAATAACTACTACGATCTTGTTTTTCGCTCGCTTGTCAGTTCAGGCGACTTTGACCTAAGAAATGGAGAATTCGTGCTCGCAGCCAAGGCTCTGCATACTTTAGAGGTGCACGAAGAGAATGAAAGACGCCATAAGGATAATCTGGCCTCACAGCGAGGCATCTTTTGGCTGACACTTGCTTTGATTTTCGTAGGGATCGCTCAAGTCTATGTTACTTGGATGAAGCCGTAGCGTTTTTGAGTGCCTATCTCTAGACCTGCCCATTCTCACCCCCCCGCGCCACGCCCCGCCAGTATCTCAGGCAGCCGCCGCTCCACCCATCCCGCCAGCGCACGGACATGCGCCGCCGCTTCCTCGCCGATCTCGGTCAGCGAATAGTCCACATGCGGCGGCACCACGTCATGCGCCACGCGCCGCACCATCCCGTGCCCTTCCAGCCCCTGCAGGGTCTGCGACAGCATCCGCTCGCTCACATCCCCCAACTCGCGGCGGAGTTGCGAAAACCGCAGCGTCCGCTCCCCCGCCAGCGCCACCAGCACCAGCGCGCCCCAGCGGCTGGTCAGATGCTGCAAGACCTGCCGCGACGGGCAGAGCGGATGCAGGACATTGGCTTTGGCACCGGGGGGCGCGGCGGGGTAGTCCTTCATGGCAGTCTGCCCTGTGCGAAAATTCGATACACTTACTAAAAAGTACGTACTTCCTTTTCGTAAGTAAACCCGTCATCTCCATACCACCCCATCAAGGAAACGGAGTGACCCATGACCATTGCCATCACCGGAGCCACCGGCCAGCTCGGCCGCCTTGCCATCGCCGCGCTGAAGTCGCGGGGCGCTGCCCCTGTCGCGCTGGCCCGCGATCCGGCCAAGGCTGCCGACCTCGGAACCGGGGCCCGCGCCTTCGACTACAAGTCCACCGCGACGCTGGCCCCGGCGCTGGCGGGTGTGAAAACCCTCGTCCTGATCTCGTCCAACGATGTTGACGACCGTGTCGGCCAGCACCGCAGCGTCATCGCGGCGGCCAAAGGTGCGGGCGTCGGGCGCATCCTCTACACCTCGATCCTGCGGGCCGACAGCTCGCCCATGCTGCTCGCCGCCGACCACAAGGCCACGGAAGAGGCGATCCGCGACTCGGGGCTGGCCTTCACCTTCCTGCGCAACGGCTGGTACACCGAAAACCACACCGGCACCCTGCGCGGGGCCATCGCGGCTGGGGCGCTGATCGGTGCGGCGGGGCAGGGGCGGTTCTCCTCGGCCGCGCGGGCGGATTATGCCGAAGCGGTCGCCGTCGCGGCGCTGGATGACGCCCATGCAGGCAAGGCCCATGAACTGGCCGGCGACAGCGCCCATACCTATGCCGACCTCGCCGCCGAAGTGTCGCGCCAGACGGGCAAGACGATCCCCTATAACGACCTGCCGGCGGAAACCTATGCGGGCATCCTGCAATCCTTCGGCGTGCCCGCCGGTTTCGCCCATGTGCTGGCCGACAGCGACGTGCAGGCGGGCAAGGGTGCGCTCTACGACGACAGCCGCACCCTGTCGCGCCTGATCGGGCGGCCCACCACGCCGATGGCGGCGACGGTCGCCGCAGCGCTGGCCTGACGGGCGGGGCAGGGGCTGGGGCAGGGGCGGTCCGCCGCCCCTGCCGGGTCAATGCGACAGCAGCAGCGGCATCGCCGCCTCTGACAGCATGTCCTTCGTCACGCCGCCCAGCACGAAATCCCGCAGGCGCGAATGGCCGAACCCGCCCATGGCCAGCAGGTCCGCCCCCGCGATCCGCGCCGAATCCTGCAACGCGGCCGACACCGCACGCCCCTGCGCCTGCGCGATCACCGCCTCGGCACGCAGGCCCTTGCGGCCCAGCATCCGCACCACATCCTCGGCCGCCGCCGTGGCCGCCAGCGACTTCTCGCCCGTCACCGTCAGGACCGACACCTTCCCGCCCGGCTCCAGCAGGTCCAGCCCGTCGCGCAGCGCCCGCGCCGCGACGCGGCTGCCGTCCCAGGCCACCGCCAGATGCCGCACGGCCTGCGGCGCAGCCTCCACCGGCAGCAGCAGCACCGGACGCCCCGCGCCGAAGACCAGCGCCAGCGCCATGTCATGCATCGCCCCCGGCACCACCGGCAGCACCGCCAGATCGCGCAGCCGCGCCTCGGCCACCGCCACATCCTCGGCCGCCCCGACGACGACCCTGCGCCGCGAACAGCCCACATCCGCCCCCGCCGCCAGCAGCAGCCCCGCGATGCGGTCGGCATCGGCGCGGCTCTTCTCCTCGGCGCGGCGGACCAGATCGGGGATATCCAGCAGGACGCTGCCGAAGGGCGTCACCGGCTGCGGTATCTCCACCTCGAACACCGTCGCATCCAGCCGCAGCCCCAGCGTCGCGGTCCAGCGCAGTACGGCGGTCACGGCGGCATCCCCCGCCGCCTCGGGATAGGTCGCCAGCGGTACATAGGCGATACGGGTCATCATCCCTCTCCGTCCTTTCAACGTTGGACGGTCCGCTTGCGGCAGCCAGCCGGCGCCAGACAGCGGCGGACCGTCCCCCCCGATGTGGGGTGGGTCACGCTCCGTTGAAAGTTCCCGAACTGAAAAAGATTGCCCTCAGGCCGCCCGTTTCGGCACGATGCCCTGCGACACCACGCCATCGTCCATCAGCCTGCCGATCTGCCCCGATCCCAGCCCCAGCACGTCCGCCAGGATGGCCTCCGTATGCTCTCCCAGCACCGGCGCGGGCGCGGGTCCCATCCGCTCCAGATCGGAAAAGGTCACGGGCGATCCCGGCACCGGCAGGGACCCGACACCGGGCTGGTCCAGCAGCGCGAACATCGGGTTGTCCGGCGACAGGTCGGGGTCCTCGGCCACGGCTTCGGCGAAGGACCGGAAGACCGACCATGTCAGCCCCGCCCCGTCGAACAGCGGCCCCACCTCCTCCAGTCGCCGCGCCGCGAACCACGGCGCGAACAGCGCCGTGATCTCCTTCCGCGCGGCCCAGCGGTCGCCCTCCTTCGACAGGTCCAGCGCCATGCGCTGCCCCAGATTGGCCACCGCCTGTTCCATCCCCAGCACCTTGCACAGGCCCCGCCACTGCCGGTCCGTCAGCCCGATCACCATCACCCGCCGCCCGCAGGCCAGCGCGAAATCCTGCCCGTAGGCACCGTACAGCGCATTGCCCGCCTTGGGCCGTCCACCCCGTTCGCCACCACCTCGCCCACGATCCCCAGATTGGCCAGCATCGCCGCCGCCACATCCTTCAGCGCCAGTTCCGCCACCTGCCCCTTGCCCGTGCGCAGCCGGTGCCGTTCCGCCGCCAGCAGCGCCTGCACCACCATCCCCCCCGCGATGCAATCCCAGGCTGGCAGCACATGGGCCACCGGCTCGGTTGACCCTTCCGCCCCCGTCGCCATGGGAAAGCCCAGCGCCGGATTCACCGTGTAATCCACCGCAGGCTCCCCCCGCCGCGTGCCGGTCAGGCTGACCATGATCAGATCCTCCCGCCGCGCCTTCAGCGCCGGATAATCCATCCAGCCCCGCACCCGGAGGTTTGTCAGGAACATCCCCGCATCCTCGCCCGGGGCGCAGATCAGGTCGGTGATGATCTCCTGCCCCTCGGGGCGGCTCATGTCCACGGCCAGCGACCGCTTGCCCTTGTTCAGCCCCGCCCAGAACAGGCTTGTCCCGTCCCGCGTCACCGGCCAGCGATGCGCGTCCAGCCCGCCCTGCGGCCGGTCGAAGCGGATCACATCCGCCCCCATCTGCGCCAGCGTCATCCCCGCCAAGGGCACCGCCACGAAGGCCGACCCTTCCACCACCCGCATTCCCGACAAGATTCCCATGGCCTATTCCCACTCCATCCCGGCCTGCATACAGACCAGCCCGTCCCCGTTCACCGTCGCCACCCCGTCGCCTGCGCCCTGCAACGTCAGCGCGTCGAAATGGAAGGCCGGCCGCACGCCCCGGAAGCGATAGCCCGCAGGCACCGCCCCCCCGCGCCGCGCCCGTGCGGCCTGCATCAGCAGCATCGCCTGCAACGGCCCATGCACCACCAGACCGGGATATTTCTCCACCCCCGTCGCATAGGGCAGGTCGAAATGGATGCGATGCGCGTTGAAGGTCAGGGCAGAGAAGCGGAACAGCCGCACCTCGTCCACCGCCACAGGCTCTGCCCAATCGGCCACGGGCGCGGCAACCGGCGGGGGCGGCGTGAACCGGTCGGGCATGGCGATATAGACGATGTCCTGCTCCTCCTCGACCGCCAGCCCCTCGGACCCCTCCACCCGATGCGCGAAGGTGACAAAGACCATCCGCCCCGTCGTGCCCGTCTTTTCCGATACCTTCACGATTTCCGACCGGCGCCGCATCTCCTGCCCGATGCGCAGCGGCGCGTGGAACCGCAGCCGCCCGCCCGCCCACATCCGCCGTTCCAGCGGCACGGGCGGCAGGAAGCCGCCCCGCGCCGGATGCCCGTCAGGGCCCAGTTCCGCCATCGGCGCCTCGGGCGTCCAGCCCATCCAGTGCCACAGCACCGGCAGCACCGCCCCCGCCGCACAGTCGCAGGCGACGCCCAGCGTGGCCGCCATCTGGCGTGCCTGACGGGGGCTGACCGTATCCACGGCCTCTTCCACCCGACCCACCCAAGGGTCGAAGGTTCCGGTCATTTCCTGTCCCCGCCTGTCCGCATCGCGCAATATTGTTGCGCAATGGTGTGGCGAAGCGGCCAAAGGTCAAGGGATGCGGCGTCGCAGGGACATGCCGCAGGGCAGGGGGCTATTGCGCCCCCGCCGGGGACAGCGTGGTGATGCCCACCGCCGCCGCCCGCGCCAGTTCCGGGTCCAGCGACATGGGCACATATTCCCCCCGCGCCACAGCTCGCCCAGATCGTCATAGAACCGGCTCAGCGGATGCCCCGACTGCCCGGTCGAGGTGATGAAGACCGACGAATCCGGGTCCGCGAAATCATAGACCCCGCGATAGCCCGCGCCATGGACGTTCAGAAAGGGGTTCGGCCCCTCGCCCTTGGTCTTGCCGCGCAGCAGGGTGTGGTCGTCGCCGCTGGTCGATTGGCGGATGTTCACGAAATAGCGCAGGATCGGGATGTTGCCCAGGATCGGATGGTCATGCGTCGCCTGATGCGCATCGCCCCAGCGCCAGCTTTCGGGGTTCGGCCCATAGGTTTCCGACAGCGACAGCAGCGCATCGTCCAGCGCGATCCGCGCAAGGTCGGAACAGCTTTCCACCATCGCCGACTGCACGATGTCGCACCAGACGCTTGCCCCGTCCACGTTGCGATAGACCCGCTCGATGAAGACCGGCTCGATATGGGTGAAGGTATCGGCCAGGGGCCCCAGCTCGTCCCGGATCAGCCGGTCCTGCAGGGCCCGCACCCAAGCCTGATAGATCAGCGGTTCGGGCAGATGCTCGCTCATCTCGCCATTCCACGCCGCCAGAATCTCCAGCGCCCGCTGGCGCAGCCGTTCGGGCGTGCCTTCCGGTGCCGCCTCTCCCGTGAACCACAGATCCGCCCCGATCAGCGGCAGCAGCGACCGCGCGGTGAAACTGACCGTATCAAGCTGTGCCTCGATGAAGCTTTCCCGCGTATGCACTTCCCGCGCCTTCATCAGCGTCAGCCAGCGCTGGATGCGCTGCGTATCGCCCCAGTCGAAAGAGACATGCTTCGGGAAGGGCCGGTCCACGGTCTTGTTGTTCGTGTTGCCCAGCAGCCCCGCCGTCGGGTTCACCTCGCGCGGGTTGTCCTCGTAGGGCAGAATCCCCTGCCAGCGGTTCGCGGCAATCCAGCCGGGCTGCGGCATCCGCCCCTGCGACTGGCTTGCGGGGTCACGGGCGGGCAGGGCGCCCATCAGTTGCAGCGCGATCCCCCGCCGGTCCGCCAGCATCACGTTCTGCGCCGGTGCCACGACCAGCCGCCCCGCCTCCACCGCTTCGGCCACCGATCCCGCGCCCATCATGCGGATGACGGCGGTCATCGACGTATCCGCCCCCGTCAGCGCCGTCCACGCCACTGACGCGACATGCCCGCCGGGCGTGACCGACCCGATGTCGTAATGCGTGCCGGGCAATACCGGGCCGTTATCGGTCCAGCGCAGGGTAATCGTCACCGGCGGCGCGTCCTTCACCGTGATGATGGACCGCCGCGTCTCGAAGGCCTTCCACCCGTCGGGCGTGCGGTATTGCTCCGGATTGGCGGGGTTCACCGCCTCGATATACAGGTCCTGATCATCGGCATAGCTGGAGGTCAGGCCCCAGCCCAACCGCTCCGACCGGCCGACCAGCACGGCCGGAATCCCCGGGATCGTTCCGCCGATCACCCCGCCCGACTGCAATTGCAGCCGCGCCAGATACCAGATGGTCGGCGCCGAAAAGCCCAGATGCGGGTCATTGGCCAGCAATGTCCCCCCCGCCGCCGACCGTGCGGGCGCGGCGGCCCAGCTGTTCGACGCCCCCGCCAGCTCGCGCGTCGGGAAGGGCGACAGGACGTCATTGACCGCCATCCGCAGCGGGGCCGACGAAGGCGCCACCCCCGGCACGATCGCCGCATAGTCACGCGGCGCCATCACCCCCTGCGACGGATCGTCGGGCAGGATATCCGCCACCCGCGCCGCAGGCAGCAGCAGCCACACCCGCGCCCGCAACACCTCTTCCTCCAGCTGCCCCGAAAGCTGCAACGCCATCAGCTTCAGCAGCGCGATGGAATCCGCCGGCTGCCAGGCCGCGATCTCGTTGGAAAACAGGAAGAACTCCGGCGCCCCGCGCCCCCGCGCATCGCGGTTCACCTGTCCGATCCAGGCATTCACGCCCCGCGCATAGGACTCCAGCGCCGCCATCGTCGCCGCGTCCTGCACCGCCACCGACTGCTGCGCCAGCCCGTACAGGTCATAGCGCCGCATCAGCTCGTCGATCTTCACCGTCCGCGCACCGAACACCTCGGACAGCCGCCCCTGCACCGTGCGGCGCAGCATCGTCATCTGCCACAGCCTGTCCTGCGCATGGGCGAAACCCAGCGCGAAATAGACATCCCCGTCCGTCGCGCCGAAGATATGGGGCACGTTGTCATTGTTCCGCACGATCTCCACCGGCGCAGAGATGCCGTCGATGCGGAAACTCTCGCCATAATCGGGCAGCGACCGCGACAGGAAGTAATACAGGATCACCAGCGCCAGCAGTGCCAGCACCAGAAGCCCCGTGAACAGGCGCAACATCCAGCGAAAGACAAGGAACATCCGGGGCCCGTTCTTGACGGCAGTTGACGGATGGCTTCCTAGTCCATCGCGGACCGAAGGGCAATCTGGACAGGGGACTGACATGGCGCGGCTGGCATTTCTGGGACTGGGCGTGATGGGCGGCCCGATGGCGCGGCACCTTGCGGCCAAGGGGCATGCGGTGACGGTCTATAACCGCACCACCGCCCGCGCGGGAGCCTGGGTCGCGGCCCATGGCGGAGGCATGGCCCGCACCCCCGCCGAAGCGGCGGCAGGCGCGGACATCGTCCTTGCCTGCGTCGGCAACGATGACGACCTGCGGCAGGTCTGCACCGGCCCCGACGGCGCCTTTCCCGCCATGGCGGCAGGCACGCTCTTCATCGACCACACCACCGTCTCGGCACAGGTCACGCGGGAACTGGCCGCCATCGCCCGCGAAAAGGCCATAGGCTTCGTCGATGCCCCCGTCTCGGGCGGCCAGGCGGGGGCGGAGAACGGTGCGCTTTCCATCATGTGCGGCGGCACCGAAGCCGACTATGCCCGCGCCGAACCGGTGATGGCCGCCTATGCCCGCATCTGCCGCCGTCTGGGCGACAGCGGGGCAGGGCAACTGGCCAAGATGATGAACCAGATCTGCATCGCCGGACTGATGCAGGGCCTGTCCGAGGCGCTCGCCTTCGGGCAGAAGGCGGGTCTCGACGGCGAGGCGGTGGTGGAAGTCATCAGCCAGGGCGCGGCGGGATCGTGGCAGATGGTCAACCGCCACAAGACGATGCTGGCCGACAGCTTCGACTTCGGCTTTGCGGTGGACTGGATGCGCAAGGACCTGGCCATCTGCCTGAAGACGGCGGACGAAATCGGCGCCGCGCTGCCCGTCACGGCACTGGTGGACCAGTTCTACAAGGATGTGCAGCTGATGGGCGGCGGGCGCAACGACACGTCCAGCCTGATCCGCCGCCTGCGGTAAAGGGGCAGGGGGCCAACGGGCCCCCCGCACCCCCCCGTCACGGAATGATCCGCGTGTATTTCACACCGGCCAGCGTCGCCCCCGCGATCAACCCCTGCTGGCCGAAGACCAGTGCGACCACGGGGTCGATCTCGGTCGTCTCCTTGCCGATGCTGGCCCCCTGTTCGGGCGTCGCATATTTCAGGTCCGCGCTCGCCGCCCAGCCGGTCGAGGCGCGGAACTCCGCCAGCGCCGCATCCGTCATGAAGAACAGCGCATGGGCATATTGCTGCGCCCCGATCTGCAACCCGTAGCTCGCCTTGGTCGAGGAATAGTAATCCACCGTCACGTCGCGGATCTGCAACGCGCCCCGCCCGTAGGCCCCGCCGACGAAGAACCCCGCCTCGGTGATCAGCGGCATATACAGCACGCCATTCGCCCGCGTCGCCAGATCGCGCGTGCCGGGATAGCGCCCGAAGAGGAAGCTCTTGGTCGCCTCCACCCGCGCATCGATCTGCTGCGCCCCGTTCGACCCGACACCATTGCCGCAGGCCGCCGTCAAAAGCACGCTCGCCCCGGCACCCGCCAAAAGGCCACGTCTCGAAATCCGTTCCATGAAACCGCCCTCTCTCGCCCCGGCGGGACTCTCGTGATCCCGCTCATGCGCACAAGACTAGCCCCTTTCGCATAGCCTGTCATGCCCCCGAACGCGCCGAGGCGGAGCCTTGCCGAAGCCCCCGCGCGGCCTGTCTGCCGGGGCAGGGTGGGCGTTTTCCCCCCGCCGCCGCGCAGGCTCAGCCCCGGCTCCACCCCGCCCGCAGCTTCCGCGCCACCTCCGGCGCGAAATAGGTCAGGATGCCGTCACATCCCGCCCGCTTGAACCCCATCAGGCTTTCCATCATCGCCTTCTCGCCGTCGATCCAGCCGCGTTCCGCCGCGCCCCTGATCATCGCGTATTCGCCCGACACCTGATAGGCATAGGTCGGCGCGCCGAAGGCGTCCTTCACGCGGCGGCAGATGTCCAGATAGGGCATCCCCGGCTTGACCATCACCATATCCGCCCCCTCGCGCAGGTCACGCTCGACCAGACGCAGCGCCTCGTCGGAATTGGCGGGGTTCATCTGGTAGGTCTTCTTGTCCCCCTTCAGCGCCCCCGACGCCCCCACCGCATCGCGGAACGGGCCATAGAAGGCGCTGGCATATTTCGCCGCATAGGACAGGATCGCCACGTCCCGGTGTCCCGCCGCCTCCAATGCGCCGCGCATCGCGCCGATGCGCCCGTCCATCATGTCCGACGGGCCAAGGATATCGGCCCCGCATTCCGCCTGCACCAGCGCCATCCGCACCAGCGCCTCCACCGTCTCGTCGTTCAGGATGATCCCGTCGCGCACCAGCCCGTCATGGCCATTGGCGTTATAGGGGTCGAGCGCCACGTCGGTCATCACCGCGATCTCCGGCACCGCCGCCTTGATCGCCCGGATCGCGCGGTTGGCCAGGTTGTCGGGATTCCACGCCTCTTCGCAGGCTTCGGTCTTCAGGGCGGGGTCGGTATAGGGAAACAGGCAGATCGCCGGTATCCCCAGCCCCGCCGCCTCTTCCGCCGCCTTCACCACCAGATCGACCGACAGCCGTTCCACCCCCGGCATCGACACCACCGGTTCCCGCACGCCCGCGCCATCCCGCACGAAGACCGGCCAGATCAGGTCGCCCACCCCCAGCAGCGTTTCCTGCGACAGGGCACGCAGCGCGGGGGTCCGGCGCAACCGGCGGAAACGCGCGGCGGGGGAGGGGCGGAAATCGGGCGCATGGCTGGCTCCGGAAAGGATTGTTGCGAGGGGCTTGCGCCCCGCCCCCTTGCCTGCCAGAGAAAGGGCGCAGCCTCAAGCCGCATCAGGGCAGGCAGGGGCACGGGTCGGGGCAGCAGGGCAGGGGCCGCGGGTTTGGACTGGTACAAGACGATCTTCGAAGTGATCGACATGCGGTCCTTCTCGAACCTCTGGTTCTGGCTTGCCCTTGCGGTCCTGTGGTCCACCACCAGCCATTTCGTCGTCGGCGTCCCGCATGACATGATCCGCCGCGCCGCACGCGAAGGCGGGCAGGCCATGGCCGATGTGGAATCGCTCGCCCATATCTACACGCGCCGCCTGCTGTTCATCTCGCGCGTGGGCGGGGCCTTCGCCGTGGCCTTCCTCGCCTTCCTGACCACCGGCCTTCTGGTGCTGGCCACGGCCTATGCGGTGGAATTCGCGCAGGCACTGCTCTGCCTGCTGATCCCGATGCAGATCGTCGGCGCGATGACGCTGCGCACCTGCCTGATGATCGAACAGGGCGATCTCGGCGGCGACGACCTGCTCCGCCGCCTGCGTGTCCACCGCATGTCGATCCAGACGGTGGGGATGTTCTCGCTCTTCTTCACCGGCATGTTCGGCATGTACCAGAACCTCACGCTGGGCGTCTTCGGCTGATCCGCCTTTTTGCGTTGACGCCACCGCCCCTGCGGTTAAGTCACGCCCCATCATGACAGAAGCCAACCGCATCTTCCTCGGCGGCGCCCCCGAAGGCTATGACGCCCGCCTCCTCGCCCGCGAGCTGGACAGGGGCGCCCCCGTCATCCACATCGCCCGCGACGACAAACGGGCCGAGGCGATGGCGGCGGCCCTTGCCGTCATGGCGCCCGCGGCGACCGTGCTGGACTTCCCGGCCTGGGACTGCCTGCCCTATGACCGCGTCTCTCCGAACCCCAACCTCTCCGCCCGCCGCATGGCGACGCTGGCCGCGCTGGCCGACGGCATCAAGGGCCCCTTCGTCCTGCTGACCACGCTCAACGCCGCCATCCAGCGCCTGCCTGCCCGCGACATCATCCGCAGCGCCGCCTTCTCGGCCCGCGTGGGCGACAGGGTGGACGAGGCGCGGCTGAAATCCTTCCTCGCCCGCATGGGCTTTTCCCCCACCTCCACCGTGGCCGAACCCGGCGACTATGCCATCCGGGGCGGCATCGTGGACCTCTGGCCGCCGGGCAGCCGCACGCCGATCCGGCTGGATTTCTTCGGCGACGTGCTGGACGGCGCCCGCCGCTTCGACCCCGAAACCCAGCGCACGACCGAAAAACTCTCCGCCATCGACCTTGCCCCCATGTCCGAGGTGATCCTCGACGACGCCTCCATCACCCGCTTCCGTCAGACCTACCGGCTGGAATTCGGGGCAGGGGGATCGGACGACCCGCTTTACGAAGCCGTCAGCGCGGGCCGCAAGCATCAGGGGATGGAGCACTGGCTCCCCTTCTTCCACGACCGGCTGGAGACGATCTTCGACTACCTCCCCGGCGCCACCGTGATGCTGGACGACCAGATCACCCCGGCCCGCCTGTCCCGCTGGGAAGGCATAGAAGACCAGTATGACGCGCGGCGCGAGGCGATGCAGGCCAAGGGCCGTCTGGACTCGGTGTACAAACCCTGCGCCCCCGGCCTCCTCTACCTCGACGATGCCGCATGGGAACAGGCCACCGCCCCCCACCGCCTGATCCAGCTTTCCCCCAACCCGCAATCCCCCGGCCCCGGCGTGCTGGACGCGGGCGGCAGGCTTGGCCGCAACTTCGCCCCCGAACGCCAGCAGGAAAACATAAGCCTTTTCGGCGCCTTGGCCGCGCATCTGAAGGAACAGCTGCAAGACCGCCACGTCATCATCGCCTCATGGTCCGACGGTGCCCGCGAACGTCTGGAAGGGCTGCTATCCGACCAAGGCGTCACCGGCGCGCAACGCATCAAGGACATGCGCGATGTCCCTGACGGAAAAGGGGAATTGTTCCTCCTCGTCTGGGCGCTGGAGGCCGGTTTCACCGCCCCCGGCCTGACCGTCATCTCCGAACAGGACGTTCTGGGCGACCGCCTCGTCGGCAAACCCAAACGCAAACGCAAGGCCGAGAATTTCCTGCGCGAGGTCGACAGCCTCACCCCCGGCGACCTCGTGGTGCATGTGGAACACGGGGTAGGGCGCTACCTCGGCATCGAAACCATCACCGCGCTCGGCGCCCCCCATGCCTGCGTCGCGCTGGAATATGCCGAAGGCGCGAAACTCTACCTGCCGGTCGAGAATATCGAACTCCTCTCCCGCTACGGGCATGAGGAAGGACTGCTCGACCGCCTCGGCGGCGGCGCATGGCAGGCCAAGAAGGCGAAACTCAAGGAACGCATCCGCGAAATCGCCGACCGCCTCATGCGCATCGCCGCCGAACGCGCCCTGCGCCACGCGCCCATCTTGGAGGCCCCGCATTCCCTCTGGGAAGCCTTCGCCGCCCGCTTCCCCTGGCAGGAAACCGACGACCAGCTTTCCGCCATCGCGGACGTGGTGGCCGACCTCGAATCCGGCCGCCCGATGGACCGCCTGATCGTGGGCGATGTGGGCTTCGGCAAGACCGAGGTCGCCATGCGTGCCGCCTTCGTCGCGGCACTTGCGGGCATGCAGGTCGCCGTGGTCTGCCCCACGACCCTGCTCGCCCGCCAGCACTACCGCAGCTTCGCAGAACGCTTCCGGGGCTTCCCGATCACCGTCAAACCCCTGTCCCGCTTCGTTTCGGCAAAAGACGCCAAGGCCACCCGCGAAGGCCTTGCCAACGGCACGGTGGACATCTGCGTCGGCACCCATGCGCTTCTGGCCAAGGATATCCGTTTCAAATCCCTCGGCCTTCTGGTCATTGACGAGGAACAGCATTTCGGCGTCGCCCACAAGGAACGGCTGAAGGAGATGCGGTCGGAAATCCACGTCCTGACGCTGACCGCCACCCCAATCCCGCGCACCCTGCAACTCTCGCTGACCGGCGTGCGTGACCTGTCGATCATCGCCACCCCGCCGGTGGACCGCCTCGCCATCCGCACCTATGTCAGCGAATTCGACCCCGTCACCCTGCGCGAAGCGCTGCTCCGCGAACGCTATCGCGGCGGCCAAAGCTTCATCGTCGTCCCCCGCATTTCCGACCTGCCCGAGATCGAGGAATTCCTGCGCACCCACGTTCCCGAAGTCACCTATGTCATCGCCCATGGCCAGCTTGCCGCAGGCGACCTCGACGAAAAGATGAACGAATTTTACGACGGGAAATACGACGTCCTGCTCTCCACGACCATCGTGGAATCCGGCCTCGACATCCCCACCGCGAATACGATGATCGTCCACCGCGCCGACATGTTCGGCCTGTCCCAGCTCTACCAGATCCGGGGCAGGGTGGGCCGCGCCAAGACCCGCGCCTATTGCTTCCTGACGACGAAACCCCGCGCCCCGCTGACGCCACAGGCCATGAAACGCCTGCGCCTCCTGGGCTCGCTCGACAGCCTCGGCGCGGGCTTCAACCTTGCCTCCCACGACCTCGACCTGCGCGGCGCGGGCAACCTCCTGGGCGAAGAACAGTCCGGCCATATCAAGGAAGTGGGCTACGAGCTTTACCAGCAGATGCTGGAAGAAACGATCGCCAAGCTGAAATCCGGCGAACTGGCCGGACCCGCCGCGCTGGACGACCAATGGGCCCCGCAAATCAACCTCGGCGTGCCGGTCCTCATCCCCGAAGATTACATCCCCGACCTCGACATCCGCCTCGGCCTCTACCGCCGCCTGACCTCGCTCACGACCAAGGTGGAACTCGAAGGCTTCGCCGCCGAACTGATCGACCGCTTCGGTCCGCTGCCGAAGGAGGTGAACACGCTCCTCCTCGTCATGCGGATCAAGTCCATGTGCAAACGCGCAGGGATAAGCCGTCTGGACGCAGGGCCGAAGGGCGCGACGGTGCAATTCCACAACGACAAATTCGCCAATCCCGCCGGACTGGTGGATTTCATCAAGGCCGACCCGCAGGCCCGCGTGCAGGGCAACAAGATCGTCATGCTGCGCGACTGGAAAACCGAAGGCGACCGCATCAAGGGCGCCTTCTCCATCGCCCGCGATCTTGCCGAAAAGGTCGTCAAACCCGACGCAAGGAAAGGGTAGGGGCCACGCCAACCCCGTCCCGGGCCTGACCCGGGGCCTCCGCCCATCCCGGCACGGCGCCGACCGGAGGCCCCGGGTCAAGCCCGGGGCGCGTTTTCCGAAACCTTCACGAAGCGCAAATCCACCGCCCGCCGCGTGCTGACAGTTTGCGGTACAGTCTGCGGCACAGACGGCGGTACGGCTTCAGACCGCCGCTTCCGCCGCTTTCCGGATCGCGGCGATGTTCGCGCCATAGGGCGCAGGATCGGCCACCGACCCGCCCTTGAACACCGCAGATCCCGCCACCAGCACATCCGCACCCGCCGCCGCCACCAGCGGCGCCGTCTCCACCGTCACGCCGCCATCGATTTCGATATGCACCGGACGGTCGCCGATCATGGCTCGCAAGGAACGCACCTTATCCACTTGGGAATGAATGAATTTCTGCCCGCCAAAGCCCGGATTGACCGTCATCACGCAGATCAGGTCCACCGTGTCCAGAAGATGCGCCACCGCATCGATCCCGGTCCCCGGATTCAACGCAAGACCCGCCTTTTTCCCCGTGTTCCGAATGGCTTGCAGCGTGCGGTGAATATGCGGCCCGGCTTCCAGATGCGCGGTGATCACATCCGCACCGGCCTGCGCATAGGCGTCGATATAGGCATCGACCGGCGCGATCATCAGATGTACATCCATGACCCCCTGGATATGCGGCCGTATCGCCGCACATGTCGCGGGGCCAAAGGTCAGGTTCGGCACGAAATGCCCGTCCATCACATCCACATGCACCCAATCCGCACCCTGATCCTCGATCGCGCGGCACTCGGCGCCGAAATTTGCGAAATCCGCAGACAGGATCGACGGCGCGATCTTGATGGCGCGGGAAAAGACGGGAAGTGCCATGTCAGGCTCCGCTGGGCTTGGATTTGCGTTCGCGGCGCTTCTAGCGCAATCTGTCGTGCAAGGCCAGAACCGCCCGCCCATATGTCGTATATGACATAATAATGATTATACGATAATCGCATCCGCCCGATCCCGACTGTCATTCCCATATTGAGAATCCTGTAACAGGCACTACCATCCCGGGTTGATCCCCCTGCTCCAGACGGGTTGCAAATGTCGCTTGACGATCCCCACCAGAAGCCCAGCCCCCCGGTCACGCTCAAGCAACTGGCAAGGCATCTGAACCTGTCCGTCACCACCGTCACGCGCTCGCTCGGCGACGGCCACAAGATCGGCGCCGACACCATCGCCCGCGTCCGCGCCGCCGCCCGCGACCTCGGCTATGTGCGCAACCTCGACGGCCTGCGCCTGCGCACGGGCCGCAGCCTGTCCGTGCTTGCCATCCTCGGCACGGCGGATGATTCCGAAGTCGGCGATCCCGGGTCCACCGGCCTCTTGACCGGAATGCAGACCCGCCTGACCGGTACCGGCTACACGATCCAGAGCCTGCCCATCTCGCTCACCGACCGCAGCCCCGCACAGCTTTTCCGCCTCCTGCAAGGCCACCGCGCCGATGGCGTCATCATCGATCATATCGAACCCGAAGATCCCCGCATCGCCCTGCTGGACCGGCTGAAATTGCCCTTCGTCACCTTCGGCCGCACCGGCCCGACGGCACCCCATCCCTATTTCGAACTCGACAACCGCCACGCGGCGCATCAGGGCACCGCATCGCTCATCGCCCGCGGCTTCCGCCGTCCGGCGCTGGTCGAGGCATCGCCCGACCTAAACTTCGCCCGCGAACGGGTGGCCGGCTATCGCGCGGCGCTGGCCGAGGCCGGGCTGCCCTTCGACCCCGCGCTGGTCCTGCATTGCCCGACCGACGCAGCCGCGATCCGCATCGCCACGCGGACACTCGCCCTGACGCGCAAGCCGGATTCCTGGGTCTGTTCCAACGAAATCTTCCTCTTCGGCACGCTCGCGGGTGCAAGGGACGCAGGGCAAACGCTTGGCCAGACAGGGTTTTCCGTCCGCGCCGCCACCAATGTCGGCGCCTATCTCGGCGTGCCGCTGACGGCTGCGCATTACCCCCGCGAAAGGGCCGGCTGGCACCTTGCCGACCTGCTGCTTGCCCGCATCGACGGCACGCCGCCGGACCGGCTGCAGCGCCTCGAACGGACGCAGCTTCGCATCTATTGACGGAAGATCTGGCGCACCCGACAGGATTCGAACCTGTGACCTCTGCCTTCGGAGGGCAGCACTCTATCCAGCTGAGCTACGGGTGCGCTCTTGCCCTGTGGCTTACCCAAAGCGGGCGGGACATGCAACCGCCTATCCGCCCCCTGCCCCGTCTCAGCCGTTGAAAAGTTCGTTCGCCAGTTCCAGCGCCGATACCAGCGCATCCACCTCGGCCTTCGTGTTGTAAAGGCCAAAGGAGGCGCGGCAGGTCGCGCCCACGCCCATATGCTCCATCAGCGGCATGGCGCAATGCGTGCCCGCCCGCACCGCCACCCCCCGCTTGTCCAGGATGGTCGAGATGTCATGCGCATGGGCCGCCCCCGCCATTGTGAAAGAGAAGATCGCCCCCTTCGTCGCGGAATTCCCCTGCACGTTCAGCCAGTTCAGCCCCGCCAGCCGCGCCCGCGCATAGTCGCGCAGCGCCCGTTCATGCGCGGCGATATTCGCCATGCCCAGACCCATCATATAGTCCAGCGCCACGCCCATCCCGATCTGCGCCACGATGGAGGGCGTCCCCGCCTCGAACTTCATGGGCGGGTCGTTATAGGTCACGGAATCCCGCGCCACCTCGCGGATCATGTCGCCGCCGCCGATGAAGGGGCGCATCTCCTTCATCCGCTCGCGCCGGATGAAGATCGCGCCGGAACCGCTTGGCCCGTAAAGCTTGTGCCCCGTAATGGCATAGAAATCGCAGCCCAAGGCTTGCACATCCACCGGCATGTGGACCGCCGCCTGCGACCCGTCCACCAGCACCGGCACGCCCTTTTCCCGCGCCCCGGCACAGATCGCCGCCACATCCACCACCGTGCCCAGCACGTTGGACATATGCGTCACCGCCACCAGCTTCGTCCGCGGTCCGATCGCATCGATCACGGCCTGCGGGTCAAGGTCGCCGTTCGCGTCGCAGTCCACCCATTTCAGCACCACCCCCTGCCGTTCCCGCAGGAAATGCCACGGCACGATATTGGCGTGATGCTCCATGATGGAAAGCACGATCTCGTCCCCCGCCTGAAGGCGCGGCGCGGCCCAGGCGTAGGAGACGAGGTTGATCCCTTCCGTCGTGCCGGAGTTGAAGACGATCTCTTCGGGATCGGCATTCAGGAAGCGGCCCACGATGCCGCGCACGGCCTCGTACTTCTCGGTCGCCAGATTGGAAAGGAAGTGCAAGCCACGGTGGACATTGGCATATTCCATCGAATAGGCCTGCGTCACGGCGTCGATCACCACCTGCGGCTTCTGCGCCGATGCGCCATTGTCCAGATAGACCAGCGGCTTGCCATGCACCGTCCGCGACAGGATCGGGAAATCGGCCCGCACCTTTTCGACATCATACATCAGAAGCCCACCCCCAGCATCATCAGGACAAGGCTCATCAGGAAGACGAAGCCGAAGAAGGTCAGCAGGACGCCCAGAAACACCAGACCCAGCGACCGGAAGCCGTGCATCTCGGCCACGAAATTGACCAGCAGCCACAGGAACAGCAGCACCCCGCCCACTTCCAGCACCGCCGCGACCGGCGGCAGGACCAGCATCACGGCGATCTGCAGCGCCACCACCAGCAACTGGATGAACTGCAACCACGCGACCAGGATCACCGCATCCGGCAGCTCTCCCTTCCCGCCGCGCCAGCGCCCCACGGCAAAGGCCAGCAGCGCCGTCACCACCATTCCCGTCGCCACCATCCCCGCCCAGAAGAACGGGCTGACCTGCGGCAGCGCCTCGCCATCCGGCCCCGTCGGCGCGGGCAGCAGCGACCCCATCACCTGCATCAGCAGCGCCGACAGCACCGCCATCAGCGCCAGCGCCAGCCAGCGCCCCTGCAAGGACAGCGGTATGCGCATCACCGTCCGCGCCGCCATCCGCGGATCCCGCAGCGTCAGCGCCACCAACAGGCGCAGAGTCCCGACAGTCAGGTCCATTCGCGTTCCGCCTCGATCAGCATCGTGACCCAGAGATACAGAAACCCCGCCAGCACCAGAAGCCCCACCAGCGTCGCAGCCGGACCGTCCCCGATGAACCCCGCCACCAGCCCGTTCAGCAGCACCACCGGCGATACCACCAGCAGCGCCCAGAACAGCGCCAGCCGCGCCCCGAACCACGTCCCCCTGCCCCCGAACGCCCGCGCCACCAGATGGCTCGCCGCGCCCAGCAGGTAAAAGAACAGCGGCGCGATGAAGACCCAGCCCAGCAGCGCCCCGCCCATCCGGGCATCCAGCGGCACTTCGGGATGCAGGAACGCCTCGCGCGACAGGCGCGGCCATTGCGCGACAAAGAACAGCAGGCACGCCCCCATCAGGACGGCGAGTGCGCGGTCCTCGCGCACCCCCTGCCCCAGCTTCTCGCGGATCAGCGCACGCGGGCGCCGCCAACCCCGAACGATGTCCAGCGTGACCGCCATCTCAATGCTCGTGACGCGCCAGCCAGCCTTCCAGCCGCGACCGGATATCCTCGGCAATGGCCTCGTCCTCGATCTCGGCAATCGCCTCGGCAAGGAAGGCCAGCACCAGCAGGCTTTGCGCCACCCGCATCGGCACGCCCCGCGACCGCAGGTAGAAAAGCGCCGTCTCGTCGATCGCGCCCGAGGTGGAGCCGTGCGAACACTTCACGTCATCGGCATAGATTTCCAGCTCCGGCTTGGCCAGGAACTGGCTGTCCTCGTCCAGCAGCAGCGATTGCGAAATCTGGTAGCCATCCGTCTTCTGCGCACCGGGCTTCACAAGGATCTTGCCCTGGAACACGCCCACCGCGCCGTTCTTCAGCACCTTCTTGAACACCTGCCGGCTTTCGCACCGCTCGGCGGCATGGGTGACAAAGACTGTATCGTCATGGTGGAAGCTGCCATCCCCCACCGCCGCACCTGCGACATGGGCCACCGCCTCGTCGCCGGCCAGTTCGATCACCGCCTCGTTGCGGGTCAGCACGCCATTGGCCGTCAGGGTAAAGGACTTGAACAGCGCCCCCGCCCCCAGCCGCGCAAAGATATGCGTCACGGCGCGGCGTTCATGGTCCCGCCCCTGCGCACGGATGTGGTGGAAACGGGCACCTTCGGCGACCTCCACCTCCATCACCTTTGAAAACCGCGCCGCAGCGGGGCCGTTTTCCAGAACGGTGATCTCGGCCCCGGCCTCCAGCTTCACGCAGTGATGCAGGATCGCATCGGAACTGTCGGAATTATGGACATAAACCAGCGAAACGGGCCGTGCCGCCCTTCCCGTCACGCGGATCAGGACACCATCCGTCGCAAAGGCACTGTTCAGCGCGGCAAGCGGGCGTTCCACCGGCTTCTGCCCCCGCGCCTCCAGCACGCCGTAAACGTCCCGCGCCCAGTGGATATCCGCCCCGCCCGCCTTGGCCAGACGCTCGATCTCCACCCCCGCCAGCGACAGGTCATCCGACGCCGCCGCGTCAAAGACGCCATCGACGAAGACGATCTTCAACCGGTCGATCCCGTCAAAGACCGGGCTTTCGTCACTGGAATCGAAGACCGCCGCCTTCGGCGCCTCGACCGCCGTCAGGCTGGCCGGATCGGTATAGCGCCAGTATTCGTCCCGCCGCACCGGCAGCCCCATCGCCGTCAGCCGCGCCAGCGCCTCGCCCCGCGCGGCCCCAAGCCAGCCATCCCGCTGAAGGGACAGCCCCGCGATCCGCGCCGAAAGCGCGTCCTGCTTCGCCTGCGGCAGTGCCATCACTGCACCTCCGCCAGCAGGTCGGCGTAACCGTTATGCTCCACCTCCAGCGCCAGCTCCGGCCCGCCCGTCTTGATGATCCGGCCATTCGCCATGATATGCACCACGTCCGGGCGGATATGGTCCAGCAGGCGCTGGTAATGGGTGATCACAAGGAAGGACCGCCCTTCGTCGCGCAGTGCGTTCACGCCATCCGACACCAGCTTCATCGCATCGACGTCCAGACCCGAATCCGTCTCGTCCAGGATGCACATCTTCGGCTCCAGCATCGCCATCTGGAGGATTTCGTTCCGCTTCTTCTCGCCGCCCGAAAAGCCCACATTCACGGGGCGCTTCAGCATCTCGGCATCGATCTTCAGCTTCTTCGCCTTCTCGCGCACGACCTTCAGGAAGTCACCCGCGCTCATCTCCTCCTCGCCGCGTGCTTTCCGCTGCGCGTTCACCGCCGTCCGCAGGAAGGTCATGTTGCCCACCCCCGGTATCTCCACCGGATACTGGAAGGCCAGGAACAGCCCCGACGCCGCCCGCTCCTCGGGCTCCATCTCCAGCAGTTCCTCGCCATCCAGCGTGGCAGAGCCAGCCGTCACCTCATACCCGTCGCGGCCCGACAGGACATAGGACAGCGTCGATTTGCCCGACCCGTTCGGTCCCATGATCGCATGGACTTCCCCCGCCCCGATGGACAGGTCCACACCCTTGAGGATCTGCTTGTCCTCTTCCTCAAGCTTCACATGCAGGTTCTCGATCCGCAGCATCCTTGCCCCCGGTCCTTCAATGCCAAAGGGGGGCTGCCGCCACGCGACGCCCCCGGTTTCCGTTGTGTCCAAAGGCCGCCGCGCGGCCCGTCAGAAATTGAGCGACGCCGCCGCGGCCATGCCCGCCGCGCAGAGCGACAGCACCAGCAGCACCGGCATCCGCCGCCCCGCCTTCCGCTTCCTCACGAAGGTTCCGGCCGGCAGTTCCAGCTGCTCCTCCAGCCCCACGAACAGCGTGCGGTTGGTATGCAGACCCCCGGCCTCGATCCGCGCCAGACGGCAGGCGAATTCCTGCTTCGGGTCGAACATGGGATTGCGGTCGTAGGCCATGGAAAACACCTGAACTCGTTGCACATGCCGCTGCACATGCCAGCGAAGCATGGCCCGATTGCGCAAAGTTCAAGGCAAATTCCGGCATCTTCCTCAGCCCAGCCGCACGGCCGTCCCGCTGGCCGATACCATCAGCATCTGGCCGATGACCTCGTAATCCAGATCGACGCCGACCACCGCATTCGCCCCCTTGGCGCGGGCCTTGTCCTGCATCTCGGCCAGCGCGGTTTCCCGCGCATCGGCCAGCTTCGCCTCATAGGCGCCCGACCGGCCCCCGATGATATCCGTGATCCCGGCAAACAGGTCGCGCACGATATTCGCGCCCATGATCGCCTCGCCCGTCACGATGCCAAGGTAGTCCGCAATCTGGTAGCCCTCGACCGAAGGCGTCGTCGTCACGATCATCGCTCACGCTCCCCGCAAATTTCTTCGAAGAAATTTGCAAAAATCTTCGAAGATTTTTGTTTACCCCACGGACCCTTCCAGCGAAATCGCCACAAGGCTCTGCGCCTCCATGGCGAATTCCATCGGCAGGGCCTGCAGCACTTCCTTGCAGAAGCCGTTGACGACCAGCGCCACCGCCTCCTCCTCGTCCATCCCGCGTGACCGGCAATAGAACAGCTGGTCCTCGTCCACCTTGGACGTGGTCGCCTCATGCTCCACGCGGGACGAGTTGTTCTTGACCTCGATGTAAGGCACCGTATGCGCCCCGCACTTGTCGCCGATCAGCAGGCTGTCGCACTGCGTGTAGTTGCGGGAATTCGTGGCCTTGGGGTGCATGCTGACCAGCCCCCGATAGGTATTCTGCGCCCGCCCCGCCGAAATCCCCTTCGACACGATCCGGCTCTTGGTGTTCTTCCCCAGATGGACCATCTTGGTCCCCGTATCCGCCTGCTGGGCATTGTTGGCGATGGCGATGGAATAGAACTCGCCCTGGCTGTCATCCCCCCGCAGGATGCAGGACGGATATTTCCAGGTGATCGCCGACCCGGTCTCCACCTGCGTCCACATCACCTTGGACCGGTGCCCCCGGCAATCCGCCCGCTTCGTCACGAAGTTGTAGATGCCGCCCTTGCCATTCTCGTCGCCCGGATACCAGTTCTGGACGGTGGAATATTTCACTTCGGCATCGTCCAGCACCACGATCTCGACCACCGCCGCGTGCAACTGGTGCGTATCGCGCTTCGGCGCCGTGCAGCCCTCCAGATAAGAGACATAAGACCCCTTGTCCGCGATGATCAGCGTCCGCTCGAACTGCCCCGTATTCTCGGCATTGATGCGGAAATAGGTGCTCAACTCCATCGGGCAGCGCACGCCTTCGGGGATGTAGACGAAGGAACCGTCCGAAAACACGGCGCTGTTCAGCGTCGCAAAGAAATTGTCCGACTGCGGCACCACCGACCCCAGATACTTCTTCACCAGCTCCGGATGCTCCCGCACCGCCTCGCTGATCGAACAGAAGATCACCCCGGCCTTGGCCAGTTCCGCCTTGAAGGTCGTCCCCACGGACACCGAGTCAAAGACGGCATCCACCGCCACCTTCCGCTCGCCCTCCGGCGCCTCGACGCCGGCCAGCAGCGCCTGCTCCTTCAGCGGAATACCCAGCTTGGCATAGGTCGCCAGCAGCTTCGGGTCCACCTCGTCCAGCGACTTCGGCTTCACCGCCATGCTCTTGGGCTTGGCGTAGTAATACTGGTCCTGATAGTCGATCTCGGGATAGTTCAGCATCGCCCAGCGGGGCTCTTCCATCTTCACCCAGCGGCGATAGGCCGCCAGACGCCAGTCCAGCATCCACTCCGGCTCGCCGTTCTTCTCCGAAATCAGCCGGACGATATCCTCCGACAGGCCCTTCGGCGCATATTCCGTCTCGATCTCGGTTTCCCAGCCGTATTTGTACTTACCGGCCATGGCCTGCACGGTCTCGATCGTCTCGCGATCGACCCCGTCGCGGATCTCGGCTTCCTTCAGCGCGGCTTCGGTCATCGGTCCATCCTTCACGGCTGGGGCGCAAAGCCCCTGTCTTTCCAAATTTCAAGCAGCCCTGCTCAGGGCCTTGCGATACTGCGCACACCACGCATCGGCGAAACGCAGCACCTCCTCCTTCGTCACACCCGGCCCCAGCGATATCCGTATCGCCTGCGACGCCTGCGCCTCGTCATACCCCATCGCCTTCAGGACCCGGCTCGCCTTCACCTTCCCGCTGGAACAGGCCGACCCCGCCGAAATGGCAAAGCCCGCAAGGTCCATCGCCATCACCTGCGTCTCGCCCTTCCAGCCGGGCGCGATCAGGCACAACGTGTTGGGAAGCCGGGACGCTCCTTTTCCGACGGAAATAGTATTGTTTGTGGCAGAGGACAATGCGCCATCTAGAATATTTCTAAATTCCGCAACCTCGTCCCAGACCCCCGCCTCCAGATCGCGCTGCGCCGCTTCCGCCGCCGCCCCCATGCCCGCAATCCCGATCACATTCTCCGTCCCGGCCCGCCGCCCCATCTCCTGCCCGCCCCCCGTCAGGATGGCCGGAACCTCCACCCCGTCCCGCACGATCAAAGCACCAATCCCCTTCGGCCCGCCGAACTTGTGCGCCGACACCACCGCCATCTCGGCCCCGCTCCAGGCAAAGGAAAAAGGCACCTTCCCCACCGCCTGCACGATATCCAGCATCAGCGGCACCCCCGCCTCCCGCGCCGGCGGCTCCGTGATCAATCCCGTCTCGTTATTGGCATAGCCCCAGCCTATGGCGCGGCTCCCCTCCCCCGCGCGCCGCTGCGACCACAGGCAGTCATGCGCCGTAGGGTCCACCTCGACGCTGGCCACAGGCAACCGCCCCAGCACCGCCGCCGCCTCCGTCGCGCCGGATGTGAACACCACCTCCGCCGGCTTGCACCCGACCGCCGCCGCCACCCGCGCCCGCGCCTTCTCCACCAAAGCCCGCGCCCCGCGCCCCTCGGCATGGACCGACGACGGGTTCCCCACCACATCCATTGCCGCGACCATCGCCGCCCGCGCCTCGGCCCGCAAAGGCGCCGTCGCATTCCAGTCCAGATAGACCCGCGACCGCATCACGCCCCTGCCCCTTCATCCGTTCCCAAATATCCCCGGGGGAGTCGGCCGCAGGCCGACGGGGGCAGGCAG
>AYNO01000009.1 GCA_000500915.1 Rhodobacter sp. CACIA14H1 | reverse complement strand
AGGCCGATCGTCTTGATATGCTCGATCAGCCCCTCCTCGCCCAGCGCCAGCATCCGGTCGGGCGTATCGGCCACCGCAAACAGCTTCCGCGTTGCCTTGTTCACACCGGCATCCGTCGCCTGCGCCGACAGCGCCACCGCGACCAGCAGGGTAAAGGCGTTCACGTGCTCCAGCTCGCCCTTCGGCTCCGCCTCCAGCGCGTGGAAGCGGGTGAAGATCTCCTTCATCTGTGCATAGGAAAGCTGCTTTGCCATGCCCACGCCATAAGCGACACGGCCCCACCGGACAAGCGGGATGCGCAGAATTCGGGTCGCCTGTGGCCGCCCGCGCCTATAGACTGCAGGGCAAGGAGATGCCCATGACCGACCAGTCCCCCGCCTACCATTACGGCGTCATCGCCCGCGCCCTGCGCATCATCGACGAAGGCGGCCCCGCCCTCACGCTGGATGACCTCGCCGCGCGGATGGACATGTCGCCCGCGCATTTCCAGCGCACCTTTTTCCCAATGGGTCGGCATCTCGCCCAAACGCTACCAGCAATACCTGACGCTGGACCACGCCCGCCGGATGCTGGCCGACCGCTTCACCACGCTGGAAACGGCACTGGCCACCGGCCTGTCCGGCACGGGGCGCCTGCATGACCTCTTCCTGACATGGGAAGCCATGACCCCCGGCGACTATGCCCGCGGCGGCGAAGGCCTGACCATCCGCTGGGGCTGGTTCGACAGCCCCTTCGGCCCCGCCATCGTCATGGGCACCGACCGCGGCATCTGCGGCATGGGCTTCGCGGCCGAGATGGGGGCGGAACCCGCCTTCGAAGACCTGCTCCGCCGCTGGCCCAAGGCCACCTTTACCGAAGACCCCACCGCCCTGCGCCCCTGGGTGCTGGCGGCCTTCGCCACCGACGGGATGGGCAAGACCCCCCTCCACCTCATCGGCGCCCCCTTCCAGATCAAGGTCTGGGAGGCGTTGCTGCGCATCCCCACCGGCCATGTCACCACCTACAGCGAAATCGCAGGCACCATCGGCAACCCCAAGGCCGTCCGCGCCGTCGGCACCGCCGTCGGCCGCAACCCCGTCAGCTTCCTGATCCCCTGCCACCGCGCCCTCCGGCGCGACGGCAGCCTTGGCGGCTATCACTGGGGCCTGCCGGTCAAACGCGCCATCCTTGCGTGGGAATCCGCCCGCACCGGAATGTGATGCGCGGATTGTTGCCGCAGCGGTGCCGGTCCTATCCTGCCCCGCGCCCCCTTGATATAAAGGTGAACAGAGCCCGCAACACAGGGCCACCCACCATCGAGGCGGCAGAAAATGACCAAGACCCCCCTAATCCTTTCCACCCTCGGCATCCTCGCCCTCACGGCCTGCGTGCCCGCCGACCCCTATGCCGGCGGCCAGCCGGTCCAGCCGATGGGCCCCCGCGCCCAGTCCGGCGCCCTGATCGGCGCGATGGCGGGCGGCCTGATCGGGTCGCAATCCGATGACGACCGGCTTCTGAAAACCGCCGTGGGCGCCGGCATCGGCGCCATCGTCGGCGGCGCCATCGGCACCACGCTGGACCAGCAGGCGCAGGAACTGCGCGGCATCAACAGCCAGTTCAACGTGACGAACATGGGCGACTACCTCGTCGTCAACATGCCGCAGGACGTGCTCTTCTCGGTCGATAGCGCCGCGCTGCGCCCCGACCTGACGCGCGACATCAAATCCGTGGCCCAGAACCTGCTGCGCTATCCCAACAGCCAGATCCAGATCATCGGCCACACCGACAACACCGGATCGGCCAGCTACAACCAGGACCTGTCGCAGCGCCGCGCCGTGTCGGTCGCCAATGTCCTGCGCGAAAGCGGCGTGCCGAACGGCCGCATCGCCGCCTTCGGCCGGGGCGAGGATCAGCCCATCGCCTCGAACCTCACGCCCGAAGGCCGCGCCCAGAACCGCCGCGTGGAAATCATCATCCGCCCGACGATGTGATCCCGACGCCCCGTGCGCATCTGAAGGCCGGACCCTGGGTCCGGCCTTTTTCAATTGTGAAACCCTGCCCGCTGGTCATAAATTCCGACCAGATTGCGCGAGGTTGCCATGCCCTTCGAAAAGGCCCAGTCCGAGAAACTGTCCCAGACCATCGTCCGCCAGATCGAACTCCTGATCCTGCGCGGCATCCTGCGGCCCGGGGAACGCCTGCCCTCCGAACGCGAACTCTCCGAACGCATGGACGTCTCGCGCCCCTCCCTGCGCGAGGCGATTGCCGACCTGCAGGAACGCGGCCTCGTCGTCGCCCGCCCCAATGCCGGCATCTACATCGCCGATGTCCTCGGCTCCGCCTTCTCGCCCGCGCTGGTGGACCTCTTCTCCCGCCATGACGAGGCGGTGACGGATTACCTCTCCTTCCGCCGCGACATGGAAAGCCTCGCCGCCGAACGCGCCGCGCGGCTGGCCTCGGACACCGACCTGCAGGTCATCGACGAAATCTTCCGCAAGATGGAAGCCGCGCATTCCAAACGCGATCCCACCGATGAATCGCAGCTCGACGCGCAATTCCACATGGCCATCATCGAGGCCGGCCACAACGTCATCATGCTGCACATGATGCGCTCAATGTTCGACCTCTTGCGGATGGGCGTCTTCTACAACCGCCAGATCCTGTTCAAGGTCCGCACCACGCGCGAGGCGCTGCTCGACCAGCACCGCGCCATCAACACCGCGATCCAGTCCCGCGACCCAGCCGCCGCCCGCGCCGCGATCGAGGCGCATCTGGGCTTCGTGGAAATCGCCTATGCCGAACAGGCCCGCGCCGCCCGCAACGAAGCCGTGGCGCGCCAAAGGCTGGAACACGAACGCGCCCGCTGAAAACGAAAGAACCCGGCCTTGCGACCGGGTTCCTTCCGAAACGGATTGTCCGTTCAGTGCAGCTTGGCTTCGACCTGCGCAATGGCCGCGTCGATGGAAGCCGCAGCCCCCTCGGCGGTCATCTGCTTGGACAGAACGTCGCCGGCCGCCGCAACCGCAACCGCAATCGCCTTCTCGCGGACTTCGCGGATAGCCGAAGCCTCCGCCGAAGCGATCTGGTCCTCGGCCGCGGCCAGACGGCGGGCAATCGCCGCCTTCAGGTCGGCCTTGGCCTGCGCGGCAGCCGCCATCGCCTCTTCCTTGGCGGAAGCGACGATGCGCTCGGACTGCTCCTGCACTTCCTTCTGCTTCTTCTCGTAGGACGCCAGAACCGCCTTGGCCTCGTCCCGCAGGGCGCGGGCCTCTTCCAGCTCGGCCTTGATCTGCGCAGCGCGACCATCCAGCAGGCGGGCGATCATCGCCGGCACCTTGAAGTACAGCAGCACGCCCACGAAGACGAGGAAGCTGATCGTCACCACAAAATCGGTGTTCGACAGCGAGAAGAAGGGCTTGCCCGACGCCGCGAAAGCGGGCGATGCGGTCAGCGCCAGAATGGCAACAAGCTTCTTCATGGCCTCACCCTTTCAGTCGCGCAGTGACAGCCGCGGTCACGCTGCGTGCGTCGGCCTTGCCGCCCAGCGCCGCCACCAGTTCCTTGGCCGTGTCCTTCGCCACCTCGGTCACGGCTTCCAAGGCACCCGCACGGATTTCCCCGATGCGCTTCTCGGATTCCGCAGCCTTGGCCGCGATTTCGGCATCCGCCTTGGCGGTGGCCGCATCCAGATCCTTCTGGATGTCCGCACGCGCTTCGGCCACGATCTTCGCGGCTTCGGCACGGGCCCGCGCCAGCGCGTCCTGATAGGCCTTCTCGGCCTCGACGGCCTTGGCCTTCAGCTCTTCAGCCGCGGTCAGGTCGTTGGTGATCGTGCCCTTGCGTTCGGCAAGCACGCCACCGATGCGCGGAAGCGCGATGCGCGACAGCACGAAATAGATCACGGCCAGCGCGACGATCAGCCAGAAGATCTGGTTCGGCATCCAGTCGGCGCAGAGCTGCGGCATGCCGATGGCGCTGCCATGCTCGTTGACACACTGGGCAATGTCGGCGGCGGTAGATTCAGTAGCCATCTTGTCCTCCGTCGGACCCTTTGAACTTCGAAGGGCCGCCGGTCGCCCGGCGTGCCCCCCTTACGTAAGGATTCGAAGCGGGATCAGACGGCGAACATCAGCAGAAGCGCGACGAGGAACGCGAAGATCCCCAGAGCTTCCGCGAAGGCCAGACCGATGAACAGCGTGGCGGTCTGCGAACCGGCAGCCGACGGGTTGCGCAGGGCGCCCGACAGGAAGTTGCCGGCCACGTGGCCAACGCCGATGGCGGCAGCGCCCGAACCGATGGCGGCGAGGCCGGCACCGATGAACTGACCCATGCTTGCGATATCGCCTTCCATGATTTTCTCCTTACGATGGAATGCTTGAGTTTAGGTATGACCGGCGCGTCAGTGGCCCGGATGCAGCGCATCCTTCAGATAGACGCAGGTCAGGATGGTAAAGACGTAGGCCTGGATGAAGGCGACCAGCACCTCCAGCCCGTAGATGGCGACGATCGCAAGGACCGACACCGGCGAGATGGCGGCGATGGCCGCAAATCCCGCGAAAACCTTGATCACGGCGTGGCCGGCCATGATGTTGCCCGCAAGACGGATCGAATGGCTGACTGGGCGGACGAAATAGGAAATGACCTCGATCACAGCGATGATGGGGCGCAGGATCAGCGGGGCGTCCGACATCCAGAACAGGCCGAGGAAATGTGCGCCATGCTTGACGAAACCAAGGATCGTCACCGCGAAGAACACGCCAAAGCCCAGAACCGCCGTCACCGCGATATGCGACGTGGGGGTAAAGGACATCGGCAGCAGGCCGAGGTAGTTGGTGAAGATGATGAACACGAACAGCGTGAAGATCTTCGGGAAGTACTTCACCCCGTCATGGCCGCAGATATCCTCGACCATCTTGTAGATGAACCCGTAGGCCAGTTCCGCCACCGACTGCACCCGCGACGGCACGATGGCGCGGCCCCGCGTGCCCATGACGAACAGCGCGATCGCGCAGACCACGGCAAGCGCCATCCACAGCGTCACGTTCGTCGGCGTGTACCATTCCACCGGACCGTCGCCGAACAGCGGCTTCACGATGAACTGGTCCATCGGGTGGAACACCAGACCGCCTTCGCTGTGCGCTTCTTCCGCCACGTCAGTCTTCCTCTTGCTTGGCGGCCTGTGCCGCCTTCCGTTCCTGCACTTCGTTCGCCGACCGCAGCATGGTTTTCACCCCCGCCGCAAAGCCCGCCAGTATGAACAGCACCAGAAAGATGGGCATCGTCCCCAGCAGGGTATCCAGCCCGTATCCGATGCCGAAGCCGATCGCCAGACCGGCCACAAGCTCGATCACCATCCGCCACGCAAGCTGCGCCTGCGAATAGTGCTCCTCCTGGTGGCGCTTGCGCGGCCCTTCGGCCGCATCCCTGGCCTTCGCGATCTTCTCCTCAAGCGCCTTCAGACGCTCGCGGTCAGGTTCGATGGCCATGTTCGGGCACCCCCAGAACGTTCGGCCGGAACCTACGGAGGGGTCCGGCATGAGTCAAGCGGCGAAATGGCACGGGCATCGCGCCGTAACCCGTTGTTTCATATGTATTTTCAAATGCAGCATCCGCCATCGCGCACCCTCCTTCCGGCCGATCCGGCCCTGTCGGCATATTCAACCCAACGGTTGACGATCCCGCCTGATCCCTGCAAAGACCACCCATGACCGCCCCGCAGTCCCATCCCCTCGACACCGTCTTCGCCGCGCTGGCCGACCCCACGCGCCGCGCCATCCTGACGATGCTGCTGGAAGATGACATGGCCGTCACCGACGTGGCCGAACCCTTCGCCATGTCGCTGGCCGCCATCTCCAAACACCTCGCCGTGCTGGCCGAGGCGGGGTTGATCACGCAGGAAAAGCGCGGCCGCGTGAAATGGTGCAAGCTGGAACCCGACGCGCTGCGGGCGGCCTCGGTCTGGATGCAGGGCTTCGGCCAGTTCGATCCGGTGGACCTCGACGCCTTCGAGCGCTTCCTCGAAGCCGAACTCGACGCGCCGGACGCCTAGATCGCCTCCCCCGCCTCCATCCGCGCAAGGAACGCCTCCGCCTCCCGCAACACGCGGGCACGGTGCCCTTCCTCCATCCGGTCCCAAGTCCGGTACATCTGCGCCATGCGCGGATTGCCCGCGAACCGCTCGCGGTGCCGCATCAGGAAATGCCAGTACAGCAGGTTGAACGGACAGGCCCGCTCGCCCGTCTTGTCCTTCACCCTGTAATGGCAGCCTCCGCAGTAATCCGACATCCGGTCGATATAGGCGCCCGAACTGACATAGGGCTTCGACCCCACCACGCCGCCATCGGCGAACTGGCTCATCCCCACGGTATTCGGCGCCTCGACCCATTCGAAGGCATCGACATAGACCGACAGATACCATTCATGCACGGCCCAAGGGTCCACCCCCGCCAGCAGCGCGAAATTCCCCGTCACCATCAGCCGCTGGATATGGTGCGCATAGCCCATGTCCCGCGTCTGCCCCACCGCATGGCCCATGCAGGCCATCCGCGTCCCCGCGCCCCAATAGACCGGCGGCAGCGCGCGGGAATGCCCCAGCACATTGCGCCGCGCATAATCCGGCCCCTCCAGCGCCCAGATGCCCCGCACGAATTCCCGCCAGCCGATGATCTGCCGGATGAACCCTTCCGCCGCATTGATCGGGCAACGCCCCGCCTGCCATTCCGCCTCGACCCTCTGGCAGATTTCCATCGGCGACAGCAGGCCAAGGTTCAGATAGGGCGACACCAGCGCATGGCTCAGCGTCGGGTCATCCCGCAGCATCGCATCCTGCTCATCCCCGAAGGTCGGCAGCGCATGGGCCACGAAATGGTCCAGCGCGGCCAGCGCATCAGCCCGCGTCACGCCCCAGCCGAAGGGGCGCAGCGCCCCGAAATGCCCGCCGAACCGCAGCTTTACCAGTGCCAGCACCTCCTCCGTCACCGCATCCGGCGCGAAACGCGGCGGGCGCGGGCGGAACAGGTCGGGCCTGGCGGGCTTGCGGTTATCGTGGTCATAGTTCCACTGCCCGCCCGCAGGCTGCCCGCCCTCCATCATCAACCCGGTCTTCCGCCGCATCTCGCGGTAGAAGAATTCCATCCGCAACTGCTTGCGCTCCTCGGCCCATGCGGCAAACTCCGCCTCCGAACAGAGGAACCGGTCGTCGGGCAGCAGCGTCACGGGAACAGGACAATCCGCCAGCGCCTGCCGCAACCGCCAGTCGCCGGGGGCGGTGGCGATCACCTCCCGCGCCCCATGCTCCGCCGCCCGCCGGATGATCTCGCCCGTGATGGACTGCGTGTTCTCGGGATCGTCGAGGCGCGAATAGGCGACCCGCCACCCCGCCCCCCGCAGGTCATCCGCGAAATGACGCATCGCCGACAGGATCAGCGCGATCTTCTGCGGGTGGTGCGGGACATAGGTGCCTTCCGCCATCACCTCGGCCATGACGACCACATCGTCAGGGCGGGCCTGCCGCAGGGCGGCGACATCGGCGGTCAACTGGTCCCCAAGGACAAGGATCAGGCGCGTCATGGCGCAACGCCCCGATGACAGAGCAAAGGCGCAACGTCAGAACATGCCCCGATGCCCAAAGCATCGGGGCGCGGCCGTCCCGCCCCCCCGGGGCGGCCGCACATATATGTGCAGCCACCCCTGCGTGACGGCCGCGCCCCTTCCGTTGCACCAAAGGGAAGCCTCACCACTCCACCCGCTCCCCCTTCCAGTCGAAAAACAACCCCGACTGCTCCGCCCCCAGCCCCTCGATCACCGCCAGCAACCGCTCCGCCGCCGCCTCGGGCGTCACCACCGGATGCCCGCCCGCATAGGCCGCCGTCAGCGGCGTCGCCACCGTCCCCGGATGCAGCGCGACCAAAGCCGCCATCGGATGCGTCCGCGCCAGCTCCACCGCGCAGGTCCGCACGATCTGGTTCAGCGCCGCCTTCGCCGCCCGATAGCCATGCCACCCGCCCAGCCGGTTGTCCCCGATCGACCCCACCCGCGCCGACAGCACCGCCACCCGCGCCACGCGATCCCGCGGGATCAGCCGCCACACATGCTTCAGCACCAGCGCCGGCCCGATCGCATTCAGCGCGAACTGCGCCGCCAGCGCCCCCGCATCCAAAGCCTTCACCGACTTCTCCGGCCGGAACCCCGCCACCTCCAGCCCCCCGGTCGCCACGAAGACCAGATCGAACACCCCGCCGACACGCCCCAGCACCGCCGCCACCGACGCCTCGTCCGTCACATCCAGCCCGTCCGCCGACCGTGACAGACCCACCACCTCGCACCCGCGCGCCGAAAGCGCGGCACAGACCGCCGACCCGATCCCCCCCGATGCCCCGATCACCAATGCCCGCATCACACCCCCGCTTTCCGCCCCGTCACCTAACCCGCGAAAAACACGCTTCAACCCGCCTTTTCCACCTTGCGCCGCCGCAATTCCTGCGTATCGTCGCGCCCCATGACAGGGAACCGGCATATCGCTTCGATCTCGGGTGCATTCCGCGCCCCCGCCGCCCTTGGCCTGCTTCTCCTTAGCCGCCTCTGAGCGTGCCCTCGGGCGCGACCGCTCGGAGGTGACACAGCGCCCGAAGGAAAAGCAGCAGACGGCACAAGGACCAGACCCATGACCGACAAATCCACGCAACCCCGCGTATTGATCTTCGACACCACGCTGCGCGACGGCGAACAATCCCCCGGCGCCACCATGACGCATGAGGAGAAGCTGGAAATCGCCTCCCTCCTCGACGAAATGGGCGTGGACATCATCGAGGCGGGCTTCCCCATCGCCTCCGAAGGCGACTTCGCGGCGGTGTCGGAAATCGCGAAACGGTCGAGGAATTCCACGATCTGCGGCCTCGCCCGCGCGAACTACAAGGATATCGACCGCTGCTGGGAAGCGGTGCGCCACGCGAAATCGCCGCGCATCCACACCTTCATCGGCACCTCGCCGCTCCACCGCGCGATCCCCAATCTGGACATGGACCAGATGGCCGAACGCATCCACGACACCGTGACCCACGCCCGCAACCTCTGCGACAACGTGCAATGGTCGCCGATGGACGCCACGCGGACCGAAGCCGACTACCTCTGCCGCGTCGTGGAAATCGCCATCAAGGCGGGCGCCACCACGATCAACATCCCCGACACCGTGGGCTACACCTACCCCTTCGAATCCGCCAAGATCATCCGCATGCTGCTGGAACGCGTCCCCGGCGCGGACACGATCACCTTCGCCACCCATTGCCACAACGACCTCGGCATGGCGACCGCCAACGCGCTGGCAGCGGTCGAGGCGGGCGCACGCCAGATCGAATGCACCATCAACGGGCTGGGCGAACGGGCGGGCAACACCGCGCTGGAAGAAGTCGTCATGGCCATGAAGGTCCGCAACGACATCCTGCCCTACCGCACGGGCATCGACACGACCAAGATCATGCACCTCTCGCGCCGGGTCTCCACCGTCTCGGGCTTCCCGGTGCAGTTCAACAAGGCCATCGTCGGGAAAAACGCCTTCCTGCACGAATCCGGCATCCATCAGGACGGCGTCCTGAAGAATGTCGAGACGTTCGAAATCATGCGCCCCGAAGATATCGGCCTGACGCAGAAGAACATCGCGATGGGCAAACATTCCGGCCGCGCCGCACTCCGCGCAAAGCTCAAGGAACTGGGCTACGACCTCGCCGACAACCAGCTCAACGATGTCTTCGTCCGCTTCAAGGCGCTCGCCGACCGCAAGAAGGAAGTCTATGACGACGACATCCTCGCGCTGGTCGCCGACGAACAGACCAACGACGCGCATGACATCCTCGTGCTGAAGAAGCTCCGCGTGGTCTGCGGCACCGATGGCCCTCAAGAGGCCGACATGGTCCTGTCCATCGACGGCAAGGACCACCACATCGACGCCACCGGCGACGGCCCCGTGGATGCGGCCTTCAACTGCGTGAAGATGCTCTTCCCCCACAAGGCGCGGCTGCAGGTCTATCAGGTCGCCGCCGTCACCGAAGGCACCGACGCGCAGGCGACAGTGTCGGTCCGGCTGGAGGAGGACGGGCGCATCGTCACCGGCCAGTCGGCGGATACCGACACCATCGTGGCCTCGGTCAAGGCCTATGTGAACGCGCTGAACCGCCTGATCGTCCGCCGCCAGAAGACGGCACCGGGCGAGGATGTGAAGACCGTCACCTATCACGGCGAGTGACGGCAGCTTCCCGGGCAGATCGCAAGGCGCCCTCCGCCAGACGGGGGGCGCCTGTCGCCGCTACACCACCCCGAACCGCGCCGTGATCGCCGCCGCATGCCCCGCCAGTGCGGGCACCGCCGCCCATTGCGCCAGCAGCGCCGCCCAGCGCAGCGGAACGAAGGTCACGGCCGCCCCCTTCACCCGCGCGGCGAAATCGGCCACCTCGGCCCCATGCGCACGGATCGCCGCCGGATCGACCGGCTTGCCATTCGCCCAGGTGGCGGGCGCGGCGTGCAGATAGACCAGCACCGCCCCCACCCCGCGCTTCTCGCCCTGCGTCCGCAGGCCATAGGCATGTTTCACCAGCTGCACCGCATCCAGATGCCGATAGGCAAGGCGCCCGCCCGAAAGCGCGCCCCGCACCGCGTCAAAGGCCGCCATCCCCGCCCCCCAGTCGCGGCTGTCATAGGCTTCCGAGAACACCGCCGCCTTTGCCGGACGGAAGGGTTCGTAGCGCTTGGACTCCACCCCCACCAGCGTCGTCGCCGTGGTCACCGCCGCATCCAGCCACGGATGCCGCCCGCCCTTCCACGGAAAGCGCATCTCCGCCTCCACCTCCACCCGCAGGGGGCGCCCCATCGGCACGCCCGGCAAGGGCGGCAGCAGCTCGGGGGCATCGAGGAAACGGCCAAAGGCATTTGCGGCCAGCGCGGCCGAAGACTCGGGACTGTCGAACTTGCCCGAGGCCAGCTCGCCCCCCGGCGCACGCGACAGGGCGGCAAGGACGGCATCGGCGGGAACGTCAGGAAGGAAATCCGGCATCTTGTCCCCTCTGGATCTGCCGCCCCCATATCCCCACAACCTCCGGACGGACAGCGAAATCTGACGCAGATTTCGCGCCGTTTCCTGTCGCAGGAAACGGACCCCCGCCCTCGGGGCCCGGAATCTGCGTCGAATTCCGTCGCGATGTCTGCGCCGGACAGCGCCCGCGATGTCCGAAAAGCGCAAGGCCGCGCCCCCGACCGGCCGCCCGCGCCCGCCGTTGCGCAGGAAAACCGCAACCCCCGCCCCGCACACGCGGAATTGCGCGATGCGCTGTCCTGCGGGCTTTCACAGTCCCTTGCCTGTCTTTATATGGTGACGCCCGCGCAGGCCCTGCCTGAGTCGCGGGGAAAACCCATTCGCGCTTCAACAGGATCACCCCAGCATGTCGGTACTCTCGGGCATCTTCTCGTCGGACATGGCGATCGACCTCGGCACGGCGAACACGCTCGTCTATATCCGCGGCAAGGGGATCGTGCTGAACGAACCGTCGGTCGTGGCCTACCACGTCAAGGACGGCAAGAAGCAGGTGCTCGCGGTGGGCGAGGATGCAAAGCTCATGCTCGGCCGCACCCCCGGCACGATCGAGGCGATCCGCCCCATGCGCGACGGCGTCATCGCCGACTTCGACAGCGCCGAAGAGATGATCAAGCACTTCATCCGCAAGGTCCACAAGCGCACGACCTTCTCGAAGCCCAAGATCATCGTCTGCGTCCCCCATGGCGCGACGCCGGTAGAGAAACGCGCCATCCGCCAGTCGGTCCTGTCCGCCGGCGCCCGCCGCGCCGGCCTGATCGCCGAACCCATCGCGGCGGCCATCGGCGCGGGGATGCCCATCACCGACCCCACGGGGAACATGGTCGTGGACATCGGCGGCGGCACCACCGAAGTCGCGGTCCTGTCGCTTGGTGACATCGTCTATGCCCGCTCCGTCCGCGTCGGCGGCGACCGGATGGACGAGGCGATCATTTCCTACCTCCGCCGCCACCAGAACCTGCTGATCGGCGAATCCACCGCCGAACGCATCAAGACCTCCATCGGCACCGCCCGCATGCCCGATGACGGGCGCGGCGCGTCCATGCAGATCCGTGGCCGCGACCTGCTGAACGGCGTGCCCAAGGAAACCGAAATCAACCAGGCGCAGGTCGCCGAAGCCCTTGCCGAACCCGTGCAGCAGATCTGCGACGCGGTCATGCAGGCACTGGAAGCCACGCCCCCCGACCTCGCCGCCGACATCGTGGACCGTGGCGTCATGCTGACCGGCGGCGGCGCGCTGCTGGGCGATCTTGACCTGTCCCTGCGCGAACAGACCGGCCTGTCCATTTCCGTCGCCAACGAGTCACTGAATTGTGTGGCCCTCGGCACCGGCAAGGCGCTGGAATATGAAAAACAACTGCGGCATGTGATCGACTACGACAGCTGATCCGCCGCCCTTCGCGGGGACCCTGAACGCAAGGACCAGCCGTGGCCAAGACACGCAGCGCCGGACCCGAAGACTATGCCCGCCCCCTGCGGCGGCTTCTGGTCGGGCTTCTGGTCCTGCTCCTTCTGGCGATCTTCCTGCTCTGGCGCATCGACAGCCCCCGCGTCGAACGCTTCCGCGCGGCACTGGTGGACCGCGTCGTTCCCTCCTTCGACTGGGCGCTCCTGCCCGTGACGAAGGCCGCCGCGATGATCGACGAATTCCAGAGCTATGCCAGCCTCTACGAACAGAACCAGGAACTGCGCCGCGAACTCCAGCAGATGAAGGCATGGCGCGAAGCCGCCCTGCAACTGGAACAGAAGAACGCCCGCCTCCTCGACCTCAACCGCGTGCGGCTGGACCCGAAACTCACCCATGTCACCGGCGTCGTGCTGGCCGACAGCGGCAGCCCGTTCCGCCAGTCCGTCCTGCTGAACGTCGGCGCCCGCGACGGCATCCGCGACGGCTGGGCCGCGATGGACGGCATCGGCCTTGTCGGCCGCATCTCGGGCGTGGGCGAACGCACCTCGCGCGTCATCCTGCTGACCGACTCGAACTCCCGCGTCCCCGTCACCGTGCAGCCCTCCGGCCAGAAAGCCCTGCTGGCAGGCGACAATTCCTCCCTCCCCCCGCTGGAATTCCTCGAAGATGCCGACCTCGTCCGCCCCGGCGACAGCGTCGTGACCAGCGGCGATGGCGGGATGCTGCCCGCAGGCCTGCCCGTGGGTCAGGTGGCCATGGGCACCGACCGCCGCCTGCGCGTCATCCTCGGCGCGGATTACGAAAGACTGGAATTCCTGCGCGTCCTGCGCAGCCACGACCTGCAACCCATCACCGATCCCGGCGCCCTGATCGCCCCGCCGCCGACCCTCCCGGAACCCGAGGCGGAAACCGGCGAAACCCCGGCCCCCGACCCCTCTGCACAGGGCGGCACCGGCGACGTGACCGAAGGCTCGCCGGGGGTGGAGGCAGGCGATGGTTGATGCCGTCCGCTCCTCCGTCTGGCTCTACCGTCTGGCCTTCGTCGGTCTGGCCCTTGTCCTGCTGTTCCTCCGCCTCCTGCCGCTCGGCGGGGCGGCGGGCGACTGGCCCGGTCCCGACATCCTGCTCTGCCTGATCTTCGCATGGGTGGTCCGCCGGCCCGATTACCTGCCCGTCCTGCTCGTCGCCATCGTCGTCCTGCTGGAAGACCTGATCCTCCTGCGCCCGCCGGGGCTGTGGTGTGCGCTGGTCGTGCTGGCCACCGAATTCATCCGCTCCCGCGCCACCCTGACGCGCGAACTGGGCTTCCTGACCGAATGGCTTCTGGTCGCCAGCATGATGTTCGCGCTGCTTCTCGCCTATCGCATGGCCTTTTCGGTCGCCTTCCTGCCGCAGCCCGGCTTCGGCTTCGCGCTGCTGCAGACTCTCTGGTCCATCCTGTGCTATCCCCTTGTCGTCGCCGCCTCCCGCTTCGCCTTCGACCTGAAGAAGCCGGCGATGGGCGAGGTGGACGCCTACGGCAGACGGTTGTGACATGAGAAGAACCGCCAAGGACACCGAGGAAAGCGCCCGCCGCATCAACCGCCGCGCCCTGCTGATGGGCGGCGCGATGGTGGCGATGTTCGCCGTCCTCGGCGCCCGGATGCGCTACCTTTCGGTGGAACAGGCCGACGAATTCAAGCTTCTGGCCGAAGAGAACCGCATCAACATGCGCCTCATCCCGCCGGAACGCGGGCTGATCCTCGACCGCAACGGGGCGCTGGTCGCGGGCAACGAACAGAACTACTCCGTCACCATGACCCGCGAAGGCGCGGGCGATGTCGATGCGGTGCTGGCCCGCCTCACCCGCCTCATCCCCGTCACGGCCGAGGATATGGACCGCATCACCCGCGACCTCGACCGCAACTCGCCCTTCGTGCCCATCGTCGTGGCGGACCGTCTGGCATGGGACGACTTTTCCAAGGTCGCGCTGAACGCCCCCACCCTGCCCGGCGTCACGCCCGAGGTGGGCCTGTCCCGCCACTACCCGCTGGTCGAGGATTTCAGCCATGTCGTGGGCTATGTCGGCCCTGTCAGCGAAAAGGACCTTGCCGAACGCCCTGACCCCGACCCCGTCCTGCGCATCCCGGAATTCCAGATCGGCAAGATCGGCGTGGAACGCTGGATGGAGGACACGCTGCGCGGCACCGCCGGCAACAAGCGGATCGAGGTCAACCATGTCGGCCGCGTCATGCGCGAACTGGAACGCATCGACGGCACGCCGGGGCAGGATGTCCACCTGACCATCGATGCCGACGTGCAGAACTTCGTGCAGGCCCGCCTCGGCACCGAAAGCGCCGCCTGCGTGGTGATCGATGTCGAAACCGGCGAAATCATCGCCTGCGCCTCCGCCCCCGGCTTCGACCCCAACCTCTTCGTGCGCGGCATCACCCAGCGCGACTATTCCGCGCTGATGGAAAACGACCACCGCCCGCTGGCCAACAAGACGGTGCAGGGCGCCTATCCCCCCGGCTCCACCTTCAAGATGGTCACGGCCCTCGCCGCGCTCGAGGCGGGGCTCATCACCCCCTCCACCACCCATTCCTGCCCGGGCTACATCGAATTCGGCGACCGCCGCTTCCACTGCTGGAAACGCGGCGGCCACGGCCGCGTGGACCTTGCCCGCTCGCTGGCCGAAAGCTGCGACGTGTACTACTACGAGATCGCGCAGAAGGTCGGCATCGACAAGATCGCCGAAATGGGACGCCGCCTCGGCCTCGGCATCCGCCACGACCTGCCCATGTCGGCCATCACCGAAGGCATCATGCCCGACAAGGCCTGGAAGCAGGAACGCTGGGGGCAGGACTGGCGCATCGGCGACACGATCAACGCCTCCATCGGGCAGGGCTACGTCCTCGCCTCGCCGCTGCAACTGGCCGTGATGACCGCCCGCATCGCGACGGGCCGCGCCATCGTCCCCCGCCTCGTCCGCGCCATCGGCGGCAGGCCGGTAGAGATGCCGCAGGCCGAACCGCTGGGCCTGTCCTCCGACGGCCTCGCCGCCGTGCGGCAGGGCATGTTCGAGGTGCTGAACGCCCAGCGCGGCACCGCCTATTCCTCGCGCATCGCGGACGAGACGCTGGTCTTCGCGGGCAAGACGGGCACCAGCCAGGTCCGCAACATCACCGCCGCCGAACGGGCGCGCGGCGTCGTCTCCAACGACCAGCTCCCGTGGAACCGCCGCGACCACGCGCTCTTCGTGGGCTACGCCCCCTATGACAAGCCGCGCTATGCCGTCTCGGTCGTCGTCGAACATGGCGGCGGCGGCTCCGCCGTGGCCGCCCCCGTCGCCCGCGACGCGATCCTGCGCGTCCTGCATGGCGACATCCCGCCCCTCACCTCCTACCCCGCCAACCAGCGCGGCCGGATCGAGACGGACCTGAACGCCCTGCGCGAAAGACTGCGCCTCAGCGGCACCGCGACCCCGCCCGCGACGGAGCAGCAGGGATGAGTTTCCTCGAATACCGCGTCAAGACCGTCCCGGGCGGGCTGTCCAAGGTCCTCCACCTGAACTGGCCGCTCGTGGTGCTGGTCATCGCCGTCGCCTCGGTGGGCTTCCTCATCCTCTATTCCATCGCGGGCGGCGACATGGCGACATGGGCCGAACCGCAGATGAAGCGGTTTGCCGTCGGCCTCGTCATGATGTTCGCCATCGCCTTCGTGCCGATCTGGTTCTGGCGCAACATGGCGGGGCTGGCCTTCGCGGTGACGATCCTCCTGCTGCTGGCGGTGGAATTCTTCGGCGTCGTCGGCATGGGCGCCCAGCGCTGGCTGGACATCGGCCCCATCCGCATCCAGCCCTCGGAACTGGCCAAGGTCACGATGGTCATGCTGCTGGCCGCCTATTACGACTGGCTCGACATCAAGAAGGTCTCGCGCCCGCTCTGGGTGCTGATCCCCGTCCTTGTCATCGTGCTGCCCACCGCGCTGGTCGTCATCCAGCCCAACCTCGGCACCTCGCTCATGCTGCTGATGGGCGGGGCGGCGGTCATGTTCGCGGCCGGCGTCTCCGTATGGTATTTCGCGGCGGTCGCGGCCATGGTCGCGGGTCTCGTCGCCTCGGTCTTCACCACGCGCGGCACGCCCTGGCAATTCCTGCACGACTACCAGTACCGCCGCATCGACACCTTCCTCGACCCCTCCGCCGACCCGCTCGGCGCAGGCTACAACATCATGCAGGCCAAGATCGCGCTGGGCTCCGGCGGCTGGGGCGGCAAGGGCTTCATGCAGGGCACCCAGTCCCGGCTGAACTTCCTGCCCGAAAAACACACCGACTTCATCTTCACCACATTGGGCGAGGAATTCGGCTTCGTCGGCGCCTTCTCCCTGCTCGTCCTCTACGGGCTGATCCTGTTCTTCTGCTTCACCTCCGCCATCCAGAACAAGGACCGCTTCAGCCAGCTCCTCATCATCGGGCTGGCGGCCAACTTCTTCCTCTACCTTGCGGTCAACCTCTCCATGGTCATGGGCATGGCCCCCGTCGTGGGGGTGCCGCTCCCCTTCCTCTCCTATGGCGGATCGGTCATGCTGGTGCTGCTCATCGCCTTCGGGCTGATACAAAGCGCCCATGTCCACCGACCAAGGTAAACCATGCTGACCGTCCTCTTCGCCGCCTCGGATGCCAACTGGGCGGAATACGCCGCCCCCCTGCGCCACGCCTTCGCCGAGTCGGGACTCGACGCCACCCTGACGCGCGAGGCGGACCCGCAGGCGGTGGATTACATCGTCTATGCCCCCTCCTCCCCCCTGCAGGATTTCGCGCCCTATACGCGCTGCAAGGCGGTGCTGTCGCTCTGGGCAGGGGTGGAACGCATCGTGGGCAACCCGACCCTGACCCAGCCCCTCTGCCGCATGGTGGACCCCGCCCTGACCGAGGGCATGGTGGAATGGGTGGTGGGCCACACGCTGCGCCACCACCTCGGGATGGACCGCCACATCGTGAACCCCTCCCGCCTCTGGGACCCGACCTGTCCGCCCCTCGCCCGCGAACGCCCCGTGGCGATGCTGGGGATGGGCGAACTCGGGCTGGCCTGCGCCCGTGCGCTGGCCGCGCTGAACTTCCCCGTCACAGGCTGGAGCAGGACGCCGAAACAGGGGACCGGCATCCCCTGCCTGCACGGACAAGCAGGTCTGGAACAGGCGCTGCGGACGGCGCAGATCGTGGTCACGCTGCTGCCGAAGACGCCGGATACGGAAAACACCCTGAACGCCCGCAGCCTCGCCCTGCTGCCGCAGGGCGCAGTGATCCTGAACCCGGGACGCGGCGCCCTGATCGACGACGAAGCCCTGCTCGCGGCGCTGGACGCAGGCCATATCGGCCACGCCACGCTGGACGTGTTCCGCACCGAACCCCTGCCGCAGGACCACCCCTTCTGGACCCATCCCCGCGTCACCGTCACCCCCCACATCGCCGCCGACACCCGCGCCCCCTCGGCCAGCCGCGTGATCGCCGCGAACATCCGGCGCGGAGAGGCTGGCGAACCCTTCCTCAACCGCGTGGACCGCACCCGCGGCTACTGACCCCCACGCCCCGACCCGTCCCACCGGCCCCCGCCACGGGCCCCGCAGGCCCTCCCGCCCCGGACCGCACCGACCTCCCCCCGCCGCGTCCCAACCCAAAACCGTGGCGCATCCCGCCCCATCCACCCGTCACCACACCGCCCGAAACGACCCGCCCCACACCGCCTGCCGCCACAGGCCCCCAGACACCCCCCACCCCCGACCAGAGGCCCCGCCCCAAGCCCAAGGCGCCTCCCGCCCCCTCCGCGACTCACCCCGCCGCGCCGCGCCAGCACATGGTTAACCGCCCCTTTTCGCCCCGTGCGTATGTACAGTTTGCGGCACAGCCCGTGGCACAGGACACGGCACCTCCGGAAAGGCCGGTCCGGCCGGATTAACGCGCCGTTCCAACGGCTTGGCACAGGGCACCGCGCCTGCCCGCATCTTCCCTCCCCGAATATCCCCAAGGGGTGGATTGGCCGCAGGCCAAGATCGGGCAGACCGCCCCCTCCCGCCACGCAAGCCAAAGGCGCAGCATCCCGAAACGGACCCCGCGGCGTCGCAATCGGAACAGACGCCGCCCCCTCCCCGTGGTCCTCATCCCACAGGGGCAGGAGACGGGAATGACCTACCGCACGGGCATGACACTGGTGATCGGCGCGGGAATTGTCTGGTCGCTGCAAGGGCTTGTCTTCCGCCAGATCGATACGGCGGGAACATGGTCCGTCCTGTTCTGGCGTTCGCTGGGCATGTTGCCCGCCCTTCTGATCTTCCTCGCATGGCGCGCGAAGGGGTCGCCCCTGCCTGCCATCCGCGCGGTGGGGCTGGCGGGGGTCATGGGCGGCCTCGGCCTCGTCGGGGCTTTCGGCGGCGCGATCTATGCGATCCAGTCCACCACCATCGCCAATGCCGTCTTCCTCTTCACCGCCTCGCCCTTCCTCACCGCCCTCATCGGCTGGGCCGCCCTCGGCGAACGCGTCCATCCCGTGACCTGGGCCGCGATGGGCCTCGCCATGGCGGGCATCTACGTCATGGTCAGCGACGGCCTGTCCGGCGGGGCGATGGCGGGCAATATCGCGGCCCTCAGCTCGGCGCTCGGCTTCGCCGTCTTCACCGTCACCCTGCGCTGGGGCAAGGTCGCGGACAGCCTGCCCTCCGTCCTTCTCGGGGGCGTTTTCTCATTGATCACAGGGGCTTGCATGGCGGGCTACCTTGGCCAACCACTCTCCGTTCCGCCGGCCGATGCGCTCTGGGCGATGGCGATGGGCGCCGTCACCCTGTCGGGCGGGATGGTGCTCTACGAACTCGGCAGCCGCATCATCCCCGCCGCCGAAACCGCGCTCCTGTCGAATATCGAGGTGATGCTGGCCCCCCTCTGGGTCTGGCTCTTTCTCGACGAAACCGCCAGCTCCGCCACCTTCGCGGGTGGCGCGATCCTGCTGGTCGCGGTCACGGTCAACGGCATCTCGGGCGCAAGACGCGCCGCGGCGGCCTGACGGGGGACTTGCGGGGGCTATTCCACCGTCTCGTCCGGCAACACGCCCCACAGCGCCGATTTCCGGACCCACCCCTCCTCGCCGTCGATGGACAGGTCGCACCAGTCCGGCAGGCATTCCTCGATCCACCCCACCACGTTCCGCTCGGCACGGAAGCGGATATCCGCATCCTCCGAAGGCCGCGCCCGGAACTCGGCCAGATCCACCGCAACCAGCGCCGACCGCACGCCCGACAGCAACGAGTAATGGACCCAGCCGCCCACCCCCTCGGCATCCTCGACCCGCCGCCAATGTTCGAATTCCGCCGTGATCTTCAAGGGCATACCGGCCCGCGTAAAGACCCAGTCGATGCGGTGCGTCAGCCCCGGACCGCGCCGCGCATTGCCCTCGCGCCCCTTCAGGCTGACGAAACGCGGCAGCGGCAGGTTCGTCACCGCCCCGCGGTTCGGGTCGCGCAGGACCACCGGCTTTGCCGCCGGTGCCGGAGCGGGCTGCGCCGGCGCCGCCAGAGCGGGCGCCTCCTCCGCCGCAACCGGTGGCGTCGCCGCCGATGCCGCGACGACCGTCCCCGGGCGGGGCTGCGGGCGCGTCACCTCCTGCGCCGCACCCCCCGTCGCCGCCCAGATCATCGCGCCAGCCAGCGCATACCGTGCCAGAACCGCCATAGCGTCCGCCTGTCCTTCGCACCCGCCGGGCGGCCTGCTGCCCACCGGAGACACGTCCATCGCGCGCCCCTCGTCCTTCGGGGGGACTTGTGCCTTCCCCCGCTTCCCGCCACTTTGCCATCCGGAACCGGATTTTGGAAGTGCGACGGAGACCGCCCATGCCCGCAGGACGCCTGACTGTTGTCGTGACGCGACGGTTGCCCGAACCCGTGGAGACGCGGATGAAGGAACTCTTCGACGTTGAACTGCGCGACCCCGACACGCCCATGTCGCGCGACGAACTGGCGGCAGCCGTCAAGCGTGCCGATGTGCTGGTCCCCACCATCACCGACCAGATCGATGCGGGCCTTCTGGCACAGGCCGGCGACAAGCTGAAGCTCATCGCCAATTACGGCGCGGGCGTGGACCATATCGACGTCGCCACCGCCCGCCAGCGCGGCATCCTCGTTTCCAACACCCCCGGCGTGGTGACCGAGGATACCGCCGACATGACCATGGCCCTGATCCTCGGCGTCACGCGCCGCATCCCCGAAGGCATCGCCATGATGCAGAAGGAAGGCTGGCCCGGCTGGTCGCCCATGGCGATGCTCGGCGGGCGGATCGGCGGAAAACGCCTTGGAATCCTGGGCATGGGCCGCATCGGCCAGGCCGTCGCCCGCCGCGCCCGCGCCTTCGGGATGCAGATCCATTACCACAACCGCCGCCGCCTGCGCCCCGAGGTGGAAGCCGAACTCGAGGCGACATGGTGGGAAAGCCTGGACCAGATGATCGCCCGCATGGACGTCATCTCGATCAACTGCCCGCACACACCCTCCACCTACCACCTGATGAACGCGCGGCGGCTGAAACTGCTGAAACCCTCCGCCGTCATCGTGAACACCTCCCGCGGCGAGGTGATCGACGAAAACGCCCTGACCCGCATGATCCGCGCGGGCGAGATCGCGGGGGCGGGCCTCGACGTCTATGAACGCGGGGCCGAGATCAACCCCCGCCTGCGCGAACTGCCCAATGTGGTGCTGCTGCCGCATATGGGCTCGGCCACGATCGAGGGCCGGATCGAAATGGGCGAGAAGGTCATCATCAACATCAAGACCTTCGCCGACGGGCACCGGCCGTCCGACCAGGTGGTGCCGGGGATGCTGTGACGTCCGTGAAGGCAGGGGACATCTGTCCCCTCCTCGCCTGCGGCCAATCCCCCCCGGCGCGGCAGGACCGACCGGAACCCTGCAGCCGGTAACGGCTTCTTCCTTCGATGCAAGGATCGAAAGGAAGCGACATGCCCGAAGATACCGAAATCCGCGCGAAATTCTGGAAGGCGCTGCGCTCCGACCGCACCGTGATGCTGGGTCTCGAAGGGGCATGGGCCGAACCGCCGCGCCCCATGACCGCGATCATGGAGGACGGGGCGGATCACGGCCCGATCTGGTTCTTCACCGCCCGCTCCACCGGACTGGCGCACCAGATGATGCCGAACGGCCCGGCCCTCTTCACCTTCGCCTCCAGAGGGCATGACCTCTTCGCCACCCTCCACGGCACGATCTCGGAAGAGGCGGACAGGACCATGATCGACCGTCTCTGGTCCCCCTTCATCGCGGCCTGGTACGAAGGCGGCAAGGATGACCCCGATCTCCTGCTGCTGAAGCTGGAACCGCAGCGGGCCGAGATCTGGCTGAACGGGAACAGCCTCGTTGCCGGGCTGAAGATGCTTCTGGGCCGCGACCCGAAAGAGGACTACGCCGGAAACGTCGCCAAGGGGCCGGTCTAGACGCGGTAATAGTCGCGGTACCACGCCACGAACCGCCGCACGCCCTCGGAGATGTCGGTGCGCGGCAGCGGGCCGGTCAGCGCCTCGATCAGCGTGGCATCGGCCCATGTCGCGGGCACGTCGCCGGGCTGCATCGGCAGCAGGGTCTTCCGCGCCTCGCGGCCCAGCGCGGCCTCGATGGCACGCACGAACTCCATCAGGCCCACGGGCGACCCGTTCCCGATATTGACGATGCGGTGCGGGGCGACGGGCGACAGGCTGTCCGCCTCCCCCGCCCGCGCCAGGGGCGGCACCCCGACCAGACGCACGATCCCCTCCACCAGATCATCGACATAGGTGAAGTCCCGCCGCATGTCCCCGTAGTTGTAGATGTCGATCGCCTGATCCGACAGGATCGCCTTCACGAACTTGAACAGCGCCATGTCGGGCCGCCCCCAGGGGCCATAGACCGTGAAGAAGCGGAACAGCGTCGTCGGCACGCAATAGAGATGGGCATAGGAATGCGCCATCGCCTCGCCCGCCTTCTTGGTCGCGGCATAGAAGGACATGGGGTGGTCGGCCCTGTGCAGCTCGGCATAGGGCATCGCCCCGTTCGCGCCATAGACCGACGAGGTGGAGGCGATCAGCAGATGCGCAGGGCGCGTGGCGCGGGCAGCCTCCAGCACCTCGTAGGTGCCGATCAGGTTGGCATCGACATAGCTGCGCGGCGCGTCGATGGAATAGCGCACCCCCGCCTGCGCCGCGAGATGGACCACCACCTCCGCCCCCTGCGCCAACTCGGCCACCAGACCGGGCGTCTCGACCAGCCCGGTCACGGCGCGGAAGCCCGGCGATTGCTGCAGCATCGCATGGCGGCGCTCCTTCAGCGTGACGTCGTAATAGGCCGTCATCCCGTCCAGCCCCGTCACCTCCCAGCCCTCGGCCAGCAGCCTCCGGCACAGGTGGTACCCGATGAACCCCGCCGATCCCGTCACCAATACACGCCGCGCCATGCCGCCCTCCGTCACATCCCCGCCACCTCGCGCGGGACGGGGCACAAAATCAAGCCCGCCGCTTCATCTCGGCCCAAATACCCTCGGGGGGAGTCGCCGCGCCCGCGCGGCGACGGGGGCGGAACGCCCCCCGCCGCTCCGTCCCGCGCCCGCGCGGGGCGGAGCTTGCAGGCGTGCGGGCGGCAACGCCCGCTCCGCATTCCGACGGGTCAGAACCGCTGCGGCAGCAGGGGCCGCATGTCCAGCTCCGGCTCGCGCCCCGCCACCACATCCGCCACCAGACGCGCCGTCACCGGGGCCAGCGTCAGCCCGATATGCCCGTGGCCATAGGCATGGATCACCTCGCCCCCCGCGCGGCCCGGTCCGATCACCGGCACGCTGTCGGGCAGGGACGGGCGGAACCCCATCCAGTCGCGGTCCGGCTCCGGCAGGCCGGGGAACAGCGCCCGTGCGCCCTCGACCAGCCTTGCGATCCGGTGCGGCGAGGGCGGCGCGGTCAGCCCGCCCAGTTCCACCGTCCCCGCGACCCGCAACCGGCCCTGCATGGGGCACAGGTAGAACCCCCGCGTCGTGGGGCAGGTGGGGCGCGTCAGCGGCAGCCGATCCATGTCCCATTCCACATGATAGCCCCGCTCCGTATCCAGCGGCACGCGGTCGCCCGCCATCGCCGCCAGTCGCCGCGAATGCGCCCCCGCCGCGATCACCACGCGGCGGGCATGGACCTGTATCCCCGGCCCCGTCAGCATCACCCCGTCCACCTGCCGGTGCAACGCCTCCACCCGTGCGGCGACCACCTCGGCCCGCCGCGCCACCTCTCCGGCCAGCAGCGCCACCATCCGCCCCGGATCGTCCAGAAACACCGCCTTGGGGAAATAGGCCGCGCCCCCCTCCACCTCCGGCAGGCCGGGTTCCATCTGGTGCAGCACCTCGGGCCCGACCAGTTCCACCGTCACGCCAAGCCTGCGGCGGAAGGCCATGTCACGCTCCGCCGCGCGGAAGGCCGCCGCCGTCTCATAGGCATAGAGACAGCCCCGCTTCTGCAGGATCTCGCCGCCCCCGATCCGTGCGCCAAGGTCCAGCCAGTCCGCCGTCGCCGACGACAGCAGCCCCGCAAGGGTCCGCGCATTCCGCTCTGCCGCCCGCGGCAGCGACTGCCACGCGAACCGCGCCAGCCAGGGCAGCAGCGCCGGCAGCGCGGCGCGGCGGATGGCCAGCGGCGAAGTGCGGTCGAACAGCAGCGACGGCAGGTTCCGCAGCACGTCGGGCGTCCCCACCGGCATCACCGCGTAATCCGCGATCGTCCCCGCATTGCCATAGCTCGCCGCCGTCTCGCGCGTCACGGGCACCGGCGGATGGGGGTCGAGGACACAGACCTCCCGCCCCTCCGCCACCAGCCGCTCCGCCACGGCAAGTCCCACGACCCCCGCCCCGATGACGGCGATCTCGGTGGTGATGTGGCGGGTCATCGGGTCTGCTCCTTCTCGCGGCTGGCGCAGCCATAGCGCAGCGCCGCCTCCTGTGGGAGGGGGGGGTGCCCCCTCATCCTGCCGGCCTGCTAGCGGTGCCGCCGGAAGAACCGCGCCCGGGCATAAAGGTCCTCCAGCCGCTTCAGCCGCCCCTCCGTCACGGCCCATGTCCGGTCCTGCACCGAGGCCAGCAGCGTCTCCACCAGCACCAGCAGCGACACGGTGGAATCCCACGCGCTCGGCGCCTCCACATGGCAGGCCAGCACATGGCGGGCATGGGCGGCGGCGGGCGACAGCCAGCGGTCGGTGACAAGGATCACCTCCGCCCCCTGCTCCACCGCCAGTTCCGTCAGCTGCAGGACCGAATTCTCGTAACGGCGGATGTCGAAGACGACCAGCACATCCCCCGCCTTCATGTCCAGCAGCGCGGTGGGCCATGTGTTGGACAGCCCCGACAGCAGCGTCACATCCGCCCGCACGTTCTTCATCAGCGTGACAAGGTAATCCGCCATCGCATGGGTGATCCGCCCGCCCATGGCAAAGACGCGCCGCCCCGGATCGGCCAGCAGCGCGGCGGCAGCGTCGAATTCCGCATGGTCGATCTGGCCCAGCGTCGCCTGCAGGTTGGCCACCACCGCATCGGCAAAGCGGTTCAGGATATGCGTGTCCGGCACGCCCCCCGCCCAGCGGTCATGCTTGGCCAGCGGCGAGACGAGCATCGCCTCCACCTCGCCGCGCAGGGCCTGCTGGTAATCGGGATAGCCCCTGTAGCCCAGCTTCTGGCACAGCCGGACCACCGTCGGATTGGACACCCCCGCCGCCTTCGCCAGCTCCGTGATGGACCCCAGCGCCGCCACCGGATAATGCGTCAGGATATGGCTTGCCAGCTGCCGCTCCGCCCGCGTCAGGTCGGGCATGGCCGAACGCATCCGGTCCTCGATCGTGGCCGTGCCGCCCATCGCACCATCCCCCCTCGCGCCGCTCCTGACCCGCTGCGCCTGCCTCGGCGGAAAGGTCGCCAATTCGCTGCGCATGTCCAGTCAGAAAACATTGTAACAGAAAATTTGCATCCGAAAAATTCTTGACAGGATCGCAACCTGCAGGGAACGCTTGTGCCAACCAGCAGGGAGATGACTCGCGTGAACGCGGGCGGACAACACAAGGCGGCAACCCATCCGCCCGTGGTCGAGAATGCCTCGGCGGCGGGGCGTATCGTGCTTGTCTGCGAACATGCCTCGAACCATATCCCCGCACCCTGGGGCGATCTGGGACTGACGCCGGACCAGCGGACCGCGCATATCGCCTGGGACCCCGGTGCGCTGGGGCTGGCGCGGGGGCTGGCCTCGCGCCTGGACGCGGTGCTGGTCCATGCGCCGGTGTCGCGGCTGGTCTATGACTGCAACCGCGCCCCCGACATGCCGGGCGCCATGCCCGCACGGTCGGAAATCCACGACATCCCCGGCAATGCATCCCTGCCCTCCGAAGAACGGGCGGCGCGGACGGCATCGGTCTATGTCCCCTTCCACGACGGGCTTCACGCCCTGCTCATGGGGCGCATGGCCCGCGGTCTGGCCCCCGTGATCGTGACCATCCACAGCTTCACGCCCGTCTATTTCGGCCAGCCCCGCGCCGTGGAATTCGGCGTCATCCACGATGCCGACGACAGGCTTCCCCGCGCCATCCTTGCCGAAGCGCAGGCCCGCACCACCCTTCTGGCGATGCTGAACGAACCCTATTCCGCGAAGGATGACGTGACCCACACCCTGCGCCTGCACGCCACGCCCTACGGCCTGCCTAATGCCATGCTGGAAATCCGCAACGACCTGATCGCCGACGCCCCGGCCGAGGACCGCATGGCGGACCTGCTCGCCCCCGTGATCGCCGCCGCCGTCGCGGCGCTGCAAGGATAGGTGCCACCATGCCCCGCGTCCTGATCGGCTTCGTGCGACTGGTGGACCGGCTCAATTACGGCGTCGGCCGCCTTGCCATGTATCTGCTCTTCGTCCTGATGGCGGTGCTGATGTGGTCCTCCCTCTCCAAGGCCCTGTTCATGCCGTCGCTCTGGACGCTGGAAATGGCGCAATTCGTGATGGTGGCCTATTACATCCTCGGCGGCCCCTACGCGATGCAGAACGAGGCGCATGTCCGCATGGACCTCTTCTATGCCAAACAGACCCCCGTGCGCCGCGCATGGTGGGACGGCTTCACCGTCTTTGCCCTGATCTTCTACCTTGCCATCATGATCTGGGGCGCCGCCGAAAGCCTCGGCTATTCGTTGGGGATCAGGTGGAGCGATCCGGAAACCTCCTTCCTCGGCTGGTCCTGGCCGCAGATCGGTCGTCTGGAACGCAGCCCCACCGCCTGGCGACCCTATCTCTGGCCCATCAAGCTGGTGATGCTGACCGGTTTCGTCCTGATGCTCCTGCAGGCCCTCGCCTCCTTCATCCGCGACATCGCCACCATCCGCGGAGAGACGATCTGATGTCCTACGAGATGATCGCCGCCCTGATGTTCTCGACCATGCTCCTGATGATGATGACGGGGCAGCGGGTTTTTGCCGTGATCGGCTTCGTCGCCGTCGTCGCGGCCATGGCGCTCTGGGGGACGGGCGGGCACAACATGGGCTTCTCGGCCTCGATGAAGCTGATGAAATGGTATCCGCTGCTGTCGCTGCCCATGTTCGTCTTCATGGGCTATGTCATGAGCGAAAGCCGGCTGGCCGACGACCTCTACCGCATGTTCCACGTCTGGTTCGGCCCCGTTCCGGGCGGGCTGGCGATCGGGACGATCCTGCTCATGGTGCTGATTTCCGCGATGAACGGTCTTTCCGTCGCGGGCATGGCCATCGGGTCCACCATCGCGCTGCCGGAACTGCTCCGGCGCGGGTACCAGAAGCAGATGGTGACGGGCGTCATACAGGCCGGATCGTCGCTCGGCATCCTGATCCCGCCCTCCGTCGTCCTTGTCCTCTACGCCATGATTGCCCGCGCACCGGTGTCGGAACTCTGGCTTGCCGGTGTCCTGCCCGGCCTGATGATGGCGGGGATGTTCATCCTCTATGTCTGGCTGCGCTGCCGCTTCCAGCCGGAGCTTGGCCCCCCGATGTCTGCGGCGGAACGGGCGGCCATCACCACGGCAGACAAGCTGCACGCGCTCCGCGCCGGCGCCCTGCCCTTCATCATCTTCTTCGCGATGATGTTCCCCTTCATCTATGGCTGGACCTCGCTCGTCGAAAGCTCGGTCATCGGCGTGGCCGCCACCGTCGCCGCCGCCGCGATCAAGCGCCGCATGACCCGCGCCGTGTTCGAGGTTGCGACCCGCAACACTCTCTTCATCTCCTGCATGTTCATGTGGGTGATCCTCGCCGCGCTGTCCTTCGGGGCGGTGTTCGACGGGCTGGGCGCGGTGAAGGCCATCGAAAGCCTCTTCGTGGAAAAGCTGGGCTTCGGGCCGTGGACCATCCTGATCCTGATGCAGGTCAGCTTCCTGCTGATGGGGATGTTCCTTGACGATACGGCCATGCTGGTCATCGTGGCCCCTCTCTATGTGCCGCTGGTGGCCACGCTCGACCTCGGCATCCCGCCGCAGGATGTGCTGATCTGGTACGGTGTCCTCTACACCATCACCTGCCAGATCGCCTATCTGACGCCCCCCTTCGGCTACAACCTGTTCCTGATGCGGGCCTTCGCGCCCCCGGAAATCACGATGGGCGACATCTACCGCTCCGTCGTGCCCTTCGTGCTGGTGATGGCGGTCGCGCTTGGCCTGCTCATGGCCTTCCCGCAAATCGCGCTTTGGCTTCCCAACCTGATCTACCCGAACTGAAGCACCGAGACGGGGCAAAACCCCGCAAACAACAAGGAGATTGAAGACAATGACGACTTCGAGACGTTCCTTCCTGACCAAGGGTGCACTTGCCGGCGCCGCGACCTTGGCCGCCCCCGTCGTGGCCAAGGCACAGGCGCCGATCAAATGGCGGATGCAGACCTATGCCGGCGCCGCGCTGGGCGAGCAGGTGGTGAAACCCGCCGTGGACGCCTTCAACCGCATCGCCCAGGGCCAGATGGAAATCGAACTGTTCTATGCCGACCAGCTGGTTCCCACCTCCGAACTCTTCCAGGCGCTGCAATCGGGCACCATCGACTGCGTGCAATCCGATGACGACTCCATGGCCTCCCCGACCGAGGTGACGGTCTTCGGCGGCTACTTCCCGCTGGCGCTGCGCTATTCGCTCGACGTGCCCGCGCTGTTCAACAAATACGGGCTGAAGCAGATCTGGGAAGACGAATACGCCGCCGTCGGGGTCAAGCACATCTCGGCGGGCGCATGGGACCCCTGCCACTTCGCCACCAAGGACCCGATCAACTCGCTGGCCGACCTGCAGGGCAAGCGCGTCTTCACCTTCCCGACCGCCGGCCGCTTCCTGACGCAATTCGGCGTCGTTCCCGTCACCCTGCCATGGGAAGACATCGAAGTCGCCATGCAGACCGGCGAACTGGACGGCATCGCATGGTCCGGCATCACCGAGGTCTATACCGTCGGCTGGTCCAACGTGACCAACTACTTCCTCACCAACAACATCTCCGGCGCGTGGATCGGCCATTTCTTCGCCAACATGGACCGCTGGAACGAACTGCCGCCCCACCTGCAGGAGCTGCTGGCCACCTGCTTCGAACAGTCCCACTACTACCGCCAGCACTGGTACTGGGCGGGCGAGGCGGACCTGCGCATCAACGGCGGCAAGCTGCAACTGACCACCATCCCGGACGAGGAATGGAAGACGGTCGAAGCCGCCGCACAGGTGTTCTGGGACGAAATCGCCGCCGAGTCCGAGGTGAAGGCCAAGGTGGTGGAAATCTTCAAGACCTACAACGCCACGATGGAGGCGGCAGGCCGCCCCTACCGCTTCTGACCCGCGGGCGGGGGCGGCCATCCGCCCCCCGCACCCCCCGCCCCCCCCTTGCGCAGCGCCTCGCACTGGCGCAAGAATATGATCAAATTCCGGCGCGGGCCTCCGCCCGCCCCATCGGAGCCGTCCATGACGACCGCCACCCCGTCCTGTCCCGCCAGCCGCGACTGCTGGCCCCGCAAGCCCGAATTCGGCGGCGCCCTAGCCGCAACCTGATCCACGGGGCGCGGCCTGCCTTCCCGACGGCCCCCCGGCCCTCCGCCCGCAAGGGCACCCGACACACCGATGAACCGAGAGGCAAGGATGCCCGGAAACCTCACCTTCGATGCCCTGAAAGAAGCCGTTGACCGCGGCGAGATCGACACCGTCCTCGTGGCCAGCGTGGACATGCAGGGCCGCCTGATGGGCAAACGCTTCCACGCCGCCTTCTTCGTGAATGGCGGCTGGAAGGAAACCCATTGCTGCAACTACCTGCTGGCCGTGGACATGGAGATGAACACCGTCCCCGGCTACAAGTCGGCCGGATGGGAAAAGGGCTATGGCGACTACGTCATGAAACCCGACCTCGCCACCCTGCGCCCGCTCCCTTGGCTGCCGGGCACCGCGCTCTGCCTTGCCGACCTCCTCGACCACCACACGCAGGAAGAAGTCGCCGTCTCCCCCCGCGCCATCCTGAAACGTCAGGTCGCCCGCGCCCGCGCCATGGGCTTCGACCCGATGATGGCGACGGAACTGGAATTCTACATCTTCGAAAACGCCTACGAACAGCTCCGCGACGACGGCTTCGGCAACCTGCGGCCCATCAGCGCCTATAACGAGGATTACCACATCTTCCAGACGACCAAGGAAGAAAGCCTCATGCGCGACGTCCGCAACCACCTCTACAAGGCGGGCATCCCCATCGAAAACACCAAGGGCGAAGCCGACAGCGGCCAGCACGAGGTGAACTACCGCTATTCCGACGCGCTGGATACGGCGGACAACCACGTGATCGTCAAGCAGGGCGTGAAGGAAATCGCGCACCTGAAGGGCAAGTCCGTCACCTTCATGGCCAAGTACGACCACCGCAAGGCCGGCTCCTCCTCCCATGTCCACCAGTCGCTCTGGACGCTGGACGGCAAACCCGCCTTCTACGACCATGACGACCCGCACGGCATGTCGGCCACGATGAAGCACTTCCTTGCAGGCCAGCTTGCCCATGCGCAGGAAATCACCGCCTTCCTCGCGCCCTACGTGAACAGCTACAAACGCTTCTGCATCGGCCTCTTCGCCCCCACCAAGGCGGTCTGGAGCGCGGACAACCGCACCGCAGGCTTCCGCATCTGCGGCGAACATACCAAGGCCGTCCGCGTGGAATGCCGCATCCCGGGCAGCGACGTGAACCCCTACCTCTGCTGCGCCGCGCTTCTGGCGGCGGGCCTTGCGGGGATCGAACAGAAGCTGGAACTGGAGCCCGAGATGAAGGGCGACATGTACAACACCGCCGGTATCCGCGAAATCCCCCGCACCCTGCGCGACGCCGCCGACAGGCTGCTGGCCTCCGACATGCTGCGCAAAGCCTTCGGGGACGAGGTGGTGGACCATTACCACCACGCCGCGCAGTGGGAGATTTCCGAAACGGACCGCGTGGTGACGGATTTCGAACTCCAGCGCCTGCTGGAACGGGCATAAACCGGGGCGGGGTCCACCCCGCCCCTGCACGGATCGGCGGGGCGACCCCCGCCCTACGAGGATATGACATGAAACCCATCCAACTCATCTCGCCGGTCGATGGATCGGTCTATATCGAACGCACCCCCCTGACCCGCGACGCCGCCGAAGCCGCCGTGGCCCGCGCCAAGGGGGCGCAGAAGGCATGGGCCGCGAAACCGCTGGAAGACCGCATCGCGCTGGTCAAGGCGGGCGTCAAACGCCTGAACGACATGTCCGCCGTGGTGGTCGAGGAACTGGCCTGGCAGATGGGCCGCCCCACCCGCTACGGCGGCGAATTCGGCGGCGTAAACGCCCGCACCGACTACATGTCCGACATCGCGGCCCAGACGCTGGCCCCCCTGATGGTCGAAGACAGCGACAAATTCCGCCGCTACCTCGCCCGCGAACCCGTGGGCGTCGTGTTCATCGTGGCCCCGTGGAACTACCCCTACCTGACCACGATCAACACCCTCGTCCCCGCGCTGATCGCCGGAAACACCGTCATCCTGAAACACGCCTCCCAGACGATGAAGGTCGGCGAACGCATCGCCGAGGCGTTCCACGCCGCAGGCATTCCCGAAGACGTGTTCCAGAACGTCGTCCTCGACCACGCCACGACCGAGGCGCTGATCGCCGCCCGCTCCTTCGGCTTCGTCAACTTCACCGGCTCGGTCGCGGGGGGCGTGGCGATGGAAAAGGCCGCGGCAGGCACCTTCACGCCGCTGGGACTGGAACTCGGCGGCAAGGACCCGGGCTATGTCCGCCATGACGCCAATCTCGACGTGGCGGTGGACGTGCTGATGGATGGCGCGATGTATAACGCAGGCCAGTGCTGCTGCGGGATCGAGCGGGTCTATGTCCACGAATCCCTCTTCGACGCCTTCGTGGAAAAATCCGTCGCGTGGGTCGGCCAGCTGAAACTCGGCAACCCCTTCGACGCCGCTACCACCCTCGGCCCGATGGCGAACAAGCGTTTCGCCAAGGTCGTCCGCGACCAGATCGCCGAAGCGGTGGCCAAGGGCGCCAAGCCCCTGCTCGACCCCGCCAAATTCGGCGCGGATGACGGCGGCGCCTACCTCGCGCCCCAAATCCTCGTGAATGTGGACCACTCCATGCGCGTGATGACCGAAGAATCCTTCGGCCCCGTCGTCGGCATCATGAAGGTCCGGGATGACGACGAAGCCATCTGCCTGATGAACGACTCGCCCTACGGCCTGACCGCCTCGGTCTGGACGCAGGATTACGAAACCGCACAGGCCATCGGCCAGCGGATCGAAACCGGCACCGTCTTCATGAACCGCGCCGACTACCTCGACCCCGCGCTGTGCTGGACGGGATGCAAGGACACGGGCCGCGGCGGCAGCCTGTCCTATCTCGGCTTCCATTCCGTGACCCGCCCGAAATCCTATCACCTCAAGAAGGTCTGACCGACATGACCCACAACGTTCCCAACCGGAACTGGTCCTACCCCACCGCCCTGAAATTCGGCGTGGGCCGCATCGCGGAACTGGCCGAACACTGCAAGGCGGCAGGCATCACGAAGCCGCTCTTCGTGACGGACAAGGCGCTGGCCTCGCTGCCCATCACCGCCGAAGCGGTGGCGGTCCTGTCCAAGGCGGGGCTGGGGTCGGCGGTGTTTTCTGACGTGGACCCCAACCCGCACGAAGGCAACATGGCCGCCGGCATCGCCGCCTACAAGGCAGGCGGGCATGACGGCGTCATCTGCTTCGGCGGCGGCTCCGCGCTCGACCTCGGCAAGATGATCGCGCTGATGGCACATCAGCGGGCCGACCTGTCGGTCTGGGATCTGGAAGATATCGACGACTGGTACACCCGCGCGGATGCCGCCAAGATCGCCCCCATCGTCGCCGTCCCCACCACCGCAGGCACCGGCTCCGAAGTGGGCCGCGCGGGCGTGCTGACGAACTCGGCCACCCACAAGAAGAAGATCATCTTCCACCCGAAGCTGATGCCCGCCGTCACCATCTGCGACCCCGCCCTGACCGTGGGGATGCCGAAATTCATCACCGCAGGCACCGGCATGGACGCGCTGGCCCATTGCCTCGAGGCGTTCTGTTCCCCCTTCTACCACCCGATGTCGCAGGGCATCGCGCTGGAAGGGATGCGGCTGGTCTTCGAAAACCTCCCCACCGCCTATTCGGACCCGACCAACCTCGAAGCCCGCGCCCACATGATGTCGGCCGCCGCCATGGGCGCGGTCGCCTTCCAGAAGGGACTCGGGGCGATCCATTCGCTGTCCCACCCGGTCGGCGCCGTGTACAACACCCACCACGGCACCACCAATGCCGTGGTCATGCCCATGGTGCTGGACTTCAACCGCCCCGCGATCGAGGCCCGCATCGAAAAGGCCGCCGCCTATATCGGCATCGCGGGCGGCTTCGACGGCTTCCGCCAGGCGGTCATGAACCTGCGCAGCACGCTGGACATCCCCGCCAACCTGACGGCGATGGGCGTGGAACAGGCGCGTCTGGACGAACTGACCGACATGGCGCTGGAAGACCCGTCCTGCGGCGGCAACCCGATCGAGATGACGCGGGAAAACACCCGCGCCCTCTATCAGGCCTGCATGTGACAGACCCGACGGCGGGGGCGCATCGCCGCCCCCGCCCCTTCTTGCGAGTCGCTTGCGCTTGATCCCCGCGCCCCACGTCGGGTTAGCCGCAGGACAGTCCTTGTCCGAGCTGCCCCATGTCCACCCCCCGTTCCACCCGCATGAACCTCTCCGCAGGTCTGGCCTCGGTCATCGTGGCCGCCGCGCTGGTCGGGCTGAAGCTCTGGGCCTTCGGCCAGACCGGCGCCCTCTCCGTCGCGGCCTCGCTCGCCGACAGCGCGATGGACCTGATGGTCAGCCTCGGCGCCATGGCCGCGATCCTCTACGCCGCCAAACCCGCGGACGAAGACCACGCCTTCGGCCACAGCTCCGCCGAAGACCTTGCCGCGCTGGGCCAATCCATCTTCATCGCCATCGCCGCAGGCGCCATCGGCTGGGGCGCGGTTAACCGCCTGCTCGCCCCCGCCCGCCCCCGCTGGCCGACGAATCCCTCGGCATGGTGGTCATGGGCGCCTCCATCGCCCTGACGCTGGCCCTCGTCTGGTGGCAGGGCCGCGTCGCCCGCCGCACCGGCAGCCGCGTCGTGGCCGCCGACCGGCTGCATTACCTCGGCGACCTGCTGCCCAACATCGGCGCCATCCTGTCGCTCTGGGCCTCGGCCCGTTTCGGCCTCGGCCAGATCGACAGCGTGGTGGCCCTCGGCGCCGCCGCGATGCTGCTGCTCGGTGCCGCCCGCATCGGCAAGGGCGCATGGGACGCGCTCATGGACCGCCGCGCCGACCCCGCCATCGTCGCAGGCATCGGACGCATCGCCCGCGACTGGCCGGGCGTGCGCGGCTACCACGACCTCAAGACCCGCACTGCAGGCAGCCGCATCTTCGTCAACATCCATATCGAACTCGATGGCGACCAGTCCCTGCGCGACGCCCACGCCATCGGCGCGGGCCTGCGCCGCGCCATCCTGCAGGCCTACCCGCAGGCTGACGTTATCGTTCACAAAGACGTCGCAGACGGGCCCTGACGGCCCGCTGCACCCCGTCGCCTTTCCCCTTCACCTGTGGCAAATTCCACGGCACCGGAGCTTGCACCGGACCGTCCGCCAATTTATTGTCCACTTGTATAATTCACCGGTCCCCGCATGACAGCCCAAACCGAACGCCGCCCCTACCGCCGCGAGGGCGAAGAGAAACGGCGCGAAGGCCTGATCGCCGCCGCGATGGAACTGGTGGCCGAAGGCGGGCCGGAAGCGGCCACCGTCCGCGCAATCGCCGCCCGCGCGGGCGTGACGCCGGGCCTGATCCGGCACTATTTCCAGTCCAAGGAAGAACTGACCCATGCCGCCTACCGGCAGGTGATGGAAGACATGACCGCCGAGGCGATGCGCGCCTGCGACGCCATCCCCGAAAGCGACCCGGTCTCGCGACTCGCCGCCTTCATCGCCGCGAATTTCCGCCCCCCCGTGATGACCACCCGCTCCGTCGGGGTCTGGGCCGGTTACATGCATCTGGGCCGCAACGACCCCACGATGCACGCCATCCACGAAGCGACCTACCTCGCCTACCGTGACCGCCTGCAATCCCTGATCGCCGCCCTGCCCCGCCCCGCCGACCCCGCCCGCGACCGCCGCGACGCCATCGCCTGCAACGGGCTGATCGACGGGCTCTGGATCGAGGGCGGCTCGCTCCCCGACGGTTTCGCCAAGGGAGAGATCCTGCGCATCGCTCTGGACGGCACCGCCGCGCTGCTGGGCATCCGCTTCCCGGACAGCTTCTATCCCGACCCTTCCGACAGAAAGCCCGCCTGAATGCGCTACGCCCCCGTCACCGAACGCCTCGCCGGCCTTGGCGGCGCGAAATGGGAAGTCCACATGCTCGCCCGCCGCATGGCCGCCGCGGGCGAGCCGGTGATCGAACTCACCATCGGCGAACCCGATGTCCCGACGCCCCCCGCGCTGATGGACACCGCCGCCGCCGCCATGCGGGCGGGCCGCACCGGCTACAGCAATGGGCGGGGCGAACCGGGCCTCGTCGCGGCCCTTGCCGACCGCTACACCGCCCGCCGCGGCCGCCGCATCGACCGCAACCAGATCATGTGCTTTCCCGGCACGCAGACGACCCTTTACGCCGTCCTCAACGCCCTCGTCTCCACGGGGGACGAGGTGCTGGTGGGCGACCCGATGTATGCCACCTATGAAGGGCTCATCCGCTCCACAGGCGCGACGGTGGTGCCCGTCCCCCTGCGCCCTGCGGCGGGCTTCCGGATGCAGCCCGCCGATGTGGCCCCCCGCATCACCCCCCGCAGCCGCGTCCTCTTCCTCAACTCCCCCCACAACCCGACCGGTGCCGTCCTGTCGCGCGACGACCTGACCGCGCTCTGCGGGATCGCACAGGACCACGACCTCTGGCTCCTCTGCGACGAGGTCTATGAAGACCTGCTCTTCCCCGGCACCACCTTCGCCTCCCCCCTCGACCTGCCGGAATTCGCGGAACGGGTGATCGTCGCCTCCTCCATCTCCAAATCCCACGCCGCCCCCGGCTTCCGCTCCGGCTGGTGCGTCGGCCCCGCCGAATTCTGCTCCCGCCTTCTGCCCCTGTCGGAAACCATGCTCTTCGGCAGCCAGCCCTTCATCGCCGACATGACAGCCGCCGCCGTCTCTGCCCCCTCGCCCATCGCGGCGGACATGATGGCCCGCTTCCACCGCCGCGCCCTCCTGATCCGCGATGCGCTCCATGGCCGGAACGGGCTGGCCGTCCACATCCCGCAGGCGGGCATGTTCGCCCTCCTCGACATCCGCGCCACAGGCATGACCGGCGACGCCTTCGCCCGCACCCTTCTGGCCGAGGCAAAGGTCGCCACCATGCCCGGCGAAAGCTTCGGCACCGCCCTGACCGGCTGGCTGCGCCTCTCCCTCACCCAACCCGACGACCGCATCGCCGAAGCCTGCGCCCGCATCGCCACCTTCGCCGCCCGCAAGGTGGCGGCATGAAGACCGTGGGCCAGGCCCTCGTCGCGGGGCTCAAGGCGCGCGGCGTCGAGGTGGTCTTCGGCATCCCCGGTGTCCACACGATCGAACTCTACCGGGGCCTTGCGGGCAGCGGCATCCGCCATGTCACCCCCCGCCACGAACAGGGCGCGGGCTTCATGGCCGACGGCTATGCACGCGTGTCCGGCAAACCGGGGGTGGCCTTCGTCATCACCGGCCCGGGCCTGACCAACACGCTCACCGCCATGGGACAGGCCAAGGCGGACTCTGTCCCCCTCCTCGTCATCTCCGGCGTGAACCGCCGCGCCTCGCTGGGCCGCGGCCTCGGCCTCCTGCACGAACTCCCCGATCAGGCGGCGATGGTCCGCGCCCTCTGCCCCACCGAACGGCTGGAAGACCCCGCCGATCTGGAACCCCTGCTCGACCGCGCCTTCGCCCGCCTGCTGACGGGCCGCCCCGGCCCCGTCCATATCGAAATCCCCACCGACGTCATGCCGCTGGCCGCCCCCGACGCGCCCCGCGCCCCCCTGCCACAGCGCCCCGCCCCCGACGCCACAACCATTGCCGAAGCCGCCAGCCTCCTGGATGCCGCGCAGCGCCCCGTCATCCTCGCCGGCGGCGGCGCCCGCCAGTGCAACGCCGCCCTCGCCGCGCTGGCAGAACGCCTCGACGCCCCCGTCATCCTCACGGTCAACGCCCGCGGCCTCCTCCACGCCCACCCGCTGGCCATCCCCGCCTCCCCCTCGCTCGACGCCCCCCGCGACCTGATCCGCGCCTCGGACCGCATCCTCGCCATCGGCACCGAACTCGGCCCCACGGATTACGACATGTATGCAAGGGGCGGCTTCCCCGACCTCTCCGCCATGATCCGGATCGATCTCTGCGCCGACCAGCTGGAACGCCACCCCGCCGCCCTGACCATCCGCGCGGACGCGGAACAGGCCATCGCCGCCCTCCTCCCCCGCCTCGCGCCGAAACAGGCCGACGGCCCGACCCGCGCCGCCACCACCCGCCGCAACGCCCGCGCCGAACTTCCCGCCCTCCACCCCGCCATGCCCCACCAGCTCGCCATGGTCGAAACCATCCGCGACAGCCTCCCGCAGGCCCGCATCGTCGGCGACAGCACGCAGCCGGTCTATGCCGCCAACCTCTATTACGACCACGACCGCCCGTCCGGCTGGTTCAACGCCGCCACCGGCTTCGGCGCACTCGGTTATGGCCCCGGCGCCGCCATCGGCGCGGCCATCGCCGACCCCGCAACACCGGTGATCTGCCTCATCGGCGACGGCGGCCTGCAATTCGACCCCGCCCAACTCCGCACCGCCCGCGACGAAGACCTCGACATCACCTTCCTCGTCTGGAACAACGCAAGCTACCGCGAGATCGCAGAAGCCATGCGCGACGCCCAGACCGAAATCATCGGCTGCTCCCCCTCCCCCCTCGACCTCGCGCCCTTCGCCGCCGCCTGCGGCCTGCCCTTCGAAACCCTCCCCGAAGACCCGCAGGCCCTCCACGACGCGCTGCGCCAACCCCATACCGGCCCCCGCCTGATCGAAATCCGCGTCACCTCCTGACCGTCCCGCCCTGCCCCACCCCCGGGAGGCGCTTCGCCCTCCCGGACCCACCCGAGGATATTTGGGAACGGATGAATGGGCAGCGCGACATGCCCTTTCATCCGTTCCCAAATATCCCGGGGGTGCGGGGGCTGGCCCCGCCCCCGCGCCTGCGCGGCCCCGGCCGCGCGGGCAAGACAAAGGGAACGCGGGCGCTTGCGCCCGCTCCGCTTCCTTCAATTGCATTTGATCAAATTCCGCGCCATAAGCAGGGCGACAGCCAGACGGACCCTGATCCCATGACCGACACCATCGCCGGCATCCCCCGCCCCCTCCTGACCGCCATCGCCGGACGCGAGGCGGAACGCTACGCCGCCTCCCGCCCCAAGGCGGCGAAGGCGCTGGAACAGGGTTCGGGCCACTGGCTGGGCGGCGTGCCGATGCACTGGATGGCCGACTGGCCGATGCCGCACCTGCCGCTGGTCGCCAAGGCGCAGGGCGCGAAACTCACCGATATCGACGGCCACCGCATCGACGACTTCTGCCTCGGCGATACCGGCTCCATGTTCGGCCATTCCCCCGCCCCCGTGGCCAAGGCCATCAAGGCGCAGGCCGGCCGCGGCCTCACCTACATGCTGCCCACCGAAGCCGCGATGGAGGCGGGGCGCCTGCTGACCGAACGCTTCGGCGCCTTCCGCTGGCAGATCGCCACCACCGCCACCGATGCCAACCGCTTCTCCCTCCGCGTCGCCCGCGCCGTGACGGGGCGGCCCAAGGTGCTGGTCTTCAACGGCTGCTACCACGGCACGCTGGATGACACGATGGTGGAACTGGCGAACGGCACCCCCGTCAACCGCGCAGGGCTGGTGGGACAGGTGCAGGACCTGACCCGCGCCGCCACCGTCGCCGAATTCAACGACCTCGCCGGGGTAGAGGCGCTGCTGCAGAAGGGCGACGTCGCGGCCATCCTCACCGAACCCGTGATGACCAATTCCTGCATGGTCCTCCCCGCCGAAGGCTTCCACGCCGGCCTGCGCGACCTCGCCACGAAATACGGCGCGCTCCTCATCATCGACGAAACCCACACCATCTCCTCCGGCCTCGGCGGCTATACCGCCCGCCACAGCCTCGACCCCGACATGTTCGTCATCGGCAAATGCGTCGCGGGCGGGATGCCCACCGCCGTCTGGGGGATGCGGCAGCAGGTCGCCGACCGCTTCGCCGCCTACAATTCCACGCGCGAGTCGGGCCATTCCGGCATGGGCACCACGCTCTCGGCCAACCCGATGCAATTCGCCTGCCTCACCGCCACCCTGCGCGACGTGATGACGCCGGAAAACTACGCCCATATGGAGGCGGGCGCCGAACGCCTCTCCTCCGGCCTTGCCGCAGCCATCGCGAAACACCACGCCCCCTGGCACGTCGTCCGCGTCGGCGCCCGCGTGGAATTCATCTGCGCCCCCGGCCCCCTGCGCAACGGAACCGAAGCCCATGCCGCCCACCAGCCGGAAGTGGAGGCCGCCGTCCACACCGCCCTCCTAAACCGTGGCTGCCTGATCGCGCCCTTCCACAACATGATGCTCGTCAGCCCCGCCACCACCGACCGCCAGATCGACCGCCTGATCGCGGCCTTCGACGCCATCCTTGCCGACCTCTTCCCCGGAACCGCACAATGACCCAAAGCCCCTCCGGCTCCTCCCGCGCCGAGGCCGAAGCCTTCCTCGCCGCCCATCCCGAAATCGAAGCCTTCGACATCGTCCTGCACGATTCGAACGGGATCGGCCGTGGAAAGATCATCCGGCGCCACGAACTCCTGTCCATTTACGACAACGGGCGGCACCTGCCCATTTCCATCCTCGGCCTCGACATCTGCGGCGAGGATGTGCATGAAACCGGCCTCATCTGGGACCAGGGCGATGGCGACCTGCGGGCCTGGCCCGTTCCCGGCAGCCTCATCCCCCTGCACGCCACCACCCCGCCGCGCGGCGAACTCCTGCTGTCCATGTACACGCTGGACGGCACCCCCATGACCTCCGACCCGCGCCATGCCCTGCAACGGCAGGTGGACGCGCTGGCCGCCGAAGGCCTGCACCCCGCCGGTGCCTTCGAACTGGAATTCTTCCTGCTGTCCAACGACCGTGGCCCTGACGGCAAGGTGCAACCCGCCCGCGACGTGCTGGACGGGCGCGGCTCGCACAAGACAGAAGTCTATTCCGTGGACCACCTGCACGGGATGCTGCCCCTGTTCAGCGACATCTACGCCGCCGCCGAAAAGGCGGGGATCCGGGCCGAAACCATGATCTCGGAATATGCCCCCGGCCAGTATGAGCTGACCCTGCACTACCGCACCGATGTCATGCAGGCCGCCGATGACCTGATGCGCCTGAAACGCATCGTCCGCCTCCAGTCCCGCCAGCACGGCGTCACCGCCTGCTTCATGGCCAAACCGGTAGAGGATTACGCCGGATCGGGGATGCATTTCCACGTGTCCCTGATGGACGCCAAGGGCCGCAACGTCTTCATCGAAGAAACCGAAGGCCGCTGGAACCCCACCCTGCTCCACGCACTCGGAGGGCTGCGCGACACGATGGGGGAATCGATGCTCGTCTTCGCCCCCCATGCCAATTCATGGCGGCGCTTCGCGGCGCAGAGCTATGCCCCCGTCAGCCCGACATGGGGCGTCAACAACCGCTCCGTCGCGCTGCGCATCCCGGCAGGCGACATCAAGGCGCGGCGGATCGAACACCGCCCCGCCGGCGTGGACGCCAACCCCTACCTTGTCGCCACCACCGTCCTCGCGGGCATCCGTCACGGCCTGACGAACCGCATCGACCCCGGCCCCGAAACCACCGGCAACGGCTATGCCGACGCGCAGGACGCGCCGCCCATCCCCGTGGACTGGCGCTCGGCCATCGTCGCGGCCCAAGGGTCGGCCTTCCTGAAGGACGCGCTGGGCGAAGACATGCACCGCACCTTGACCGCCATCAAGGCCGCCGAATACGCCCGCGTGGCAAGAACGGTCAGCGAGGTGGATTACGACCTCTACCTCTACACGGTCTGAAGCGGAGTTTGACGCAAACTCCGCCTTCGCTCAGCTCAACCCCGCATCCCGCGCGATCATCGCCGCATGGGTGCGGTTCTTCGCCCCCAGCTTCCGGCTCAGCGTCTTGACATGCAGCTTCACCGTGACCTCCTGCAACTCCAGGTCGCGGGCGATCTCCTTGTTCGACTTGCCCTCGCAGATGCCCTTCAGCACATCCGTCTCGCGCCGCGTCAGGCCCTGCAGCGCCTCCGCCATCTCCGGCTCCCGCATCAACAGCGAGATGGGCGCGAAGACATCCCCCCGACGCCATCAGATGCACCGCCGCCACCATGGCGCGTGACGCCAGCGTCTTGGGCACGAACCCCGCCGCGCCCGCCTCCAGCGCCGCCTCGGCCAGATCGCGCTGCGTGGTGCCGCTGATGATGGCGACTGGCGCCCCGCCCGCGGCGGCCCTAGCCCGCGCCAGCCCTTCGAATCCGTTCATCCCCGGCATGTTGTAATCCAGCAGGACCAGATCGAACCGCCCGTCCCCCGCCAGCGCCTGCAGCGCCGACTCCAGCGTGGCAACCGTGCGGACCTCGGCAAACCCCTCGGCCAGCAGGAAGGCGGCCAGCGTTTCACGGACCAGATCGTGATCGTCGGCCAGAAGAATCCGCATCTACCCGCATTCCTTGCAGTTCCACCTCGCAACGCAACCGAACGCTGCGATGGTCCGCCCTAGGTTTCCCCCCATAAGGGCATGGAAAGCAAGCCCTTTGTAGCATAGCTTTCAACCGGTGGTCGCGATAGCGGATGCCACACCACGGATCGGAGGCGAGACTGGACCGATTGCCCCCCCTGCGCTGGCTCAGGTTCGGCGCGACGGCCACCGTTGCGGCGATCTGCCTTGCCGTCATCCCGTTCCTCGCGCTCGAGGTGCGGGACCGGCTGGACGCGCTGGAACGCGCGAATTCCGACAATACCCAATGGGTCCTCATGCAGACCGAGGTGGAGGTGCTGCGCCTGCAGGCCGCCATCCTCGCCGCCCGCGACGACCCCGCGCCCGCCAATCTCGAAGAGGTGCGGCGCTGGTTCAACGTCCTCTACAGCCGCGTCTCCATGCTGCAGGAAAGCCCGGTCTATGCGCCGCTCCTGTCCACGCCCGACTACAGCAGCAGCTATGACGGCATCCGCGCCTATCTCGACCGCACCGTCGCGCTGATCGACAGCCCCGACACCATCCTCGCCGCGCGGCTGGCCGAAGTGGGGCGCGACCTGCCCGACATCCGCGCGGCCTCGCGCAGCATGACACTCAACGCCCTGTCGGACTTCGCCGCGCAATCCGACATGAACCGCGAATCCATCGCCTGGACGCTGGCCATCCTCGCCCTTGCCGTCTCCGTCCTGCTGCTGGTCGCCGTCGCGGCGGCCATCATCATGGCATGGCAATCCGCCCGCTCGCAGGCACAGGCCCGCGAATTGCGCCGGACCGGCACCCGCCTTGCGACCATCTTCGCCACCTCTGCCGATGCCATCGTCGTCACCGGTCCCGACGGCGCGATCCGCGACTTCAACCCCGCCGCCGAACGCATCTTCGGCCAGTCCGCCGCACAGGTCCTCGGCCGCGACGCCGCCGCGACCCTGTTCTCCGGCACGCCCGACGCCCCGCAGCAAGGCGCGCTCCTCGCTGCCCTGCGCGGCACCCAGGCCGGCACCACCCCCGTCCGGATCGAAGCCGACGCCCGCCGCGCCGACGGCACGACCTTCCCCGCCGAACTCTCGGTCGCCCGCGCCAGCCCCCCCGGCGAAGGCAGCGAAGACCTGATCGTCGCCTTCCTGCGCGACATCTCGGACCGCCGCGCCGCCGAACGCGACCTGACCCGCGCCCTCGACCACGCCCTGGCGGGCGAAAAGGCCAAGGCCGAATTCCTCGCGGTCATGAGCCACGAGATGCGCACCCCGCTCAACGGGCTGATGGGATCGATCGAACTGATGCGGCAGGGCGGCCTGACCCCCGCGCAGGCGGAACTCCTGCAGATCATGCAGGCGACCGGCGACATCCTGCTCGGCCATGTGAACTCCGTCCTCGACGTCTCGCGCGCCGAAGCCGGCGGCCTGCGCCCCGACACGGCCGATTTCGACCTCGACCGCCTCGTCGAAGAGGTGGCCGCCAACCAGCAGGGCCTCGCCGCCGCCGCCGGCAACCGCCTGCGCGTCCTGCCGCTCTCGGGCCCCATCGGGCAGGTCAGCGGCGACAGGGGGCGGATCGGGCAGATCCTCCTCAACCTCGTCGGCAACGCCGTCAAATTCACCCGCAACGGCGAGATCACGGTGGAAACCGAACGGCTCGCCCCTGCCCCCGACGGCACCCAGCGCATCGAATTCCGCGTCACCGACACCGGAATCGGCATCGCCGAAGCCGACCTCGACCGCATCTTCGACGATTTCGTGACGCTGGACCCCAGCTATGGCCGCAGCGCGGGGGGAACCGGCCTCGGCCTGGGCATCGCACGGCGGCTGGCCCGCGCCATGGGCGGCGAGATCGGCGCCGAAAGCGAAGA
>AYNO01000008.1 GCA_000500915.1 Rhodobacter sp. CACIA14H1 | reverse complement strand
GAGGCGCTGAACGGCAGATAGCCGAGCGCATCTAGGATAACGAGGTCAAGGCAGGCGAGGCTTTCTGCAATCTGGCCGGCTTTGCCTTTGGCTTTCTGTTGTTCGAGGGCATTCACGAGCTCGATCGTGGAGAAGAAGCGCACCTTGCGACGGTGATGGTCAATGGCCTGAATTCCAAGCGCGGTTGCGACATGGGTTTTGCCAGTGCCCGGACCGCCCCTTTTGAGAATGCGCATGCAGTTGAAATAAGATCAAGACAATACCACGCTGTAAGTGAACGGGCGACTTGAGCAGCCCCCTAAATCGAGCAGCGGCGCAAGCTAATGTTGAGCGCTTTCTATGTTCATTCGCGTTCGGAGGTACAGGCCGCTTCTGCGAGCAGCTGGCTTAGGTTTTCTCCTTATGACGCCATAGAAGGTTTCAATATCGCCGATCAAGACCACTCGTTGCGAAGCGCGCGTGATCGCGCTGTAGAGTAGCGTTCGGTCCAGAAGAGGGGAGGTAAACACCGGAATGATTACTGCGGGCCACTTTGAGCCTTGAGCCTTTTGAACGGAAAGCGCGTAGGCCGGCGCGACTAAATGTCGATCGTTTCCCGTCAGCGTATGTAAGCTTTCGCTGAAACGAACCCAAGCGCGGTTTCCCCGCACTCGCTCGACACGACCCAAAGCACCGGTCAACAGGCCGCGGTCCCAATCGTTACCTTCCCAAACTATCGGATCGTCTTCACCAACTTCGCAACGGCCAGGGAACAGGCTCGTCTGTCGCTCTATGCGTCGTTGAATATGAAAGAAGGCGTTTATCGCGTCGATCCCGGCGTTCCCCGAGCGGATCGGCGAAATGATCTGAACGTCGTCCCGACTGAAGCCACGCTCCGTCAAATGCGATAGAACCCTCATGATCATGGGCAGGACGTCAGATTGAGAACAGCTGTTGAATGAAACAGCACTTGCTTCATTGTCCCACGTTGAAAGGGCAGGGGGCCGCCCGCTGCGTACACCCTCAGCAACACATGCTATTTCGGTTGCTTCGCAGTGGCGCGCTAGGTGGGCAAGTCGTGTGGACGGAATGCGTGGCTCTTCCAAAAACGCTTGGAAAGTTAAACCGAACCCTGTCGGTGGGAGCTGTGCGGGATCGCCGATCAGAACGAGAGAGGCCTCTCCCAGGCGTCGAACAACCTGCCAAAGGGTCGGGAGGTCCAAGGTAGAAGCTTCGTCAATGATGCAAAGATCGTCTCTAGCCAAGCAGCCAGAGCCAGGCTTTGTTTTCTGAAGAAAAGCCGAGATCGTCGAGGCGGGTCCTCCGGTGGCCTCTGACATGCGGTACACGGCACTCTCTGAGACTGCCAGGAGTTGGATTTTTCTACCTTCGCCTTTCGCAATATCGCACACAGCATTCAGGCATGTAGTTTTGCCGGTGCCGACGTACCCTGCAATAAGACTGAAACGGTGAGTAAGTGCTTTGACTACGGCTTGAAGTTGGGTTTCCGTCAGGCTTGCCCCAGCTGCGTGGAGGTAGCGTACGATCCGTTCAGCTGCGTTGTGTCCCGTCCCTTCATATCCTTCACTGATCGCGACGGAGACCCACTTTGCGATGGCTTCCTCCATAAACGCCGCGCCGGTTGGTTGGAGCATTCCATCAAGAAGCGCAGCGCCACCCTGCTTTACGGACCTTCGCAGCGTCTCCTCTGTTACGTTCGCTTTACCACCTAGCAGGGTGTTAGCGGCTACAACCACATCCGCGGCGGACGACGCGGTATGTCCCTGTTCAAGCTGTCCGTTGAGAGCCGCCTCAACGGCTGCGATTGAGCGAAGCTGCTCGGCGCGCCCTATGCCGAGTTTGGCGGCGACACGATCTACTCTCTGCCACGGCAAGAAGGAAAGCAGAAGATAGGGGTTCTTGCGTAGAGCCGGTATCGCCCGGTCGCCCCAGCATCTAGCTATGGTCTGCGCACACTGAAGATCAATCTCGTCGTCGATGTTCAAGATGCGCAGCCACTGAAGAAACTCGATCTCTGTGTGGTAGATCGAGAAGGCGCGGAAGGCGTTTTCTGCGACATCTTCTCCCAGTAAGTCGATGATGCGTCTGTCACGCCGCATGAATGCATCTTTAAGGTCGTCGCCAAACTCTTCTGCAAGTCGCCTGGCTGCTGCGCGACCTGCGCCCTGGAATTCAGGCCGCCGTGCCATGTAGGCTGCGAGTGTAATGGTCAACGCAGCACCCTTCGCGGGGGGGGACTTTAGTTCTCGGCGCCTGCGGGTGAATGTACTCAACGTCCCGAGCTTTCAGAAGGGGGAGGCATGAACCGCTTCCCCGACAGGATAATCGAGTCTGAAATCGAGTTAAATTGTTGCAACTGCAATTGAAGGGTTGAGAGGCGCCTCTTGAGTTCGAAGTTCTCAGCTTCCAAAAGTGTGATACGGCGTTTCGCAAGTGAGAGTTCGCCGGTCGGAACGGTCTCTGTCGTGACTGGCTCAGGAGCTTGATCCGTGTCCGTGCGAGTTTCGGCGTCCAGTTTCTGGATCAGAGCTCGGCATGCGGGGTTAGTGTATAGCACCTGTCGATCAAAGCCGCAGGCCTTTGCGACCGCGGTCATGTTCACACGTCCCCCACGCATCGGTGGACGATCCACGGAAAGGAGATATGATCGCAGCCTCTGCGCATACTCTTTCGCAAGTTCAGCCCCTGACTTGCCCTTCATTTTGATTTCCTCCCTGGCAGAACAGTGGGACTACGTGACACCGCAGGCAGAGCCCGAAGCATTTGGTGCGCCGGAATTTGATGTGCGTTCATTGCGTTACGCAACATTAGGTTCTCTTCGATAAGGGCATCATAGCTTGCTTGGCATCTCTCCAGCTTGTCAGTTGTCGCTTCGAGTCGCTTCTGCAGCCGAGTTAGCTCTCGTGTAGAGGCGCGGGCGGGACGTGGTCCAACTGACTCCTTCTTCGCATTCTTTCGTCGGGCTGCGAGAGCTTCCCTGATCTCTGGCCGGTGCCGAAGACTATCCGCGTTGCGAACTATGCCGAAGCGAGCGAAGATAAAGTCACAAACTTCACTCAAGGTTGGTGGGGCACTCTGGTTGAGAATCCATTGCACCGTTTTCTCTATGTCGGTGCCGCTGAGATGACGGTTAGAGAATCGTCTGACCAATTTCTCTCTCATGCTGTGCGATCGTGATTTCGACTGAGCGCTTTCCGAACTGCACTGGATCGTATTGAGGCAGCGACAGTCCAGCGACTTGCGCCAGAGCTATCGGGGTGCCGTCTTCAATCTGATCACATTCCAGCAAGGAAATCAAATTCGTGAGCCTTTGAATTTTTGCAATGTAGGAGGCTATCCAGGCGTCATGCGTCTCTGTCTGAATGGGCGCTGCAGTGGCCTTCGCAAGTAGACGCTCGGTTCGTACAAGTTCCGCTTTCACGTTCTCCAGTTTAGCCGGGGCACCCTTGATGCAGACGAGACTGCGGCAGGACAAACAGTTCCCATACATGTGGCATGGATCCTGCCTGAGAGATTGGAAACACCATCCGAAGGGGCTGGTGTGCGCAGCCTCCTTAATCAGCGCGGCGTCCCAATCTGCCTGTGGAGCGAAAGGTATCGTTGGTAGCTGCTCATTTTCTGTCCGTTTTCGGATGCGCTCCACCAGTTCCTCTGCCGTCTCATGGTCATAGGCTGAGTTCTGAGACACGTCCTTACGCCCAGACCACAGTGCTATGTCGGCCTGCGGAACGTTGGCCTTCTGAGCCAGCGTGTTGTTGTAGTGACGTAACATATAAGGTGTAATACGGAGATCCGGTTCACCGTCTTTCAGTACACCGGTGCTGTGGAATACACTCGGCAATGGTGGCTTTCTCGGGTCCTTCTTTACTGATTGTAGAGCCTGTGTGATCATCGTAGAACTGACACGTCCGAGCCGCGGAGTTCTCGGGCTAGCGTTTTCGCTCATTTCTCCATCGAAGACGACGAAGAGCGCTTCTGAAAACTTGAGCTTTGTTTTGGGGTCGAAAATTGGGAAGCCTTTAGCTGCTCGTATCGAAAGTTCACCTGCTTCGACCTGACGTGCCGTGTTTCTAGCAAGCTCAGTGGCTTTTTTAATGTTCGAGAATGCAAGCTGTGCAACTGGTAGCATAGCGCGAGGAACAAACTTGACGGATGGTTCACCCTTTTTGACCGGTTTCCACCTAATGCCCGCCTCTATGCCCCCTCCTGGATGCAACATCGGTTCATTGTGCACAGACAGCATGAGTAATTCTGCAGGACGCGCGGGGAAGCACGCAAGAAGCGTCAGAAACCCAAAAGCAATAACCTCGCGCGTCGATTTGGCATGATGAAAGCCCTCGGCTATCTTTTCAATTTGAACTTGGGACGCTGGTTCTCTTTGCTTTATCGGGTGAATTCGATTCAAGGACGACTTCTGCCAACTCCGGATGGGTTGCCAAGCGAACGGTACAAGTAGAACTTTTGTATCGCAAAGGAACTTGAAGACGCTCAAGAGCGCAAGCTGCTTGAGCTGGTTACCCTTCACCTTGGTCGTGCTCTCCCGGATCTCACGGCTTACTTCATCAAAGATGTACAGAGAAAGGCCACTTGGGCAAATAACATTGAGTTCTAGGCATTTCTTTGATAGTGCAGCTAATGCTCCAACTGGTCGAGAAAGGGTTGCGACTGAACTCTTCTTGCCGAGGCGAGAAAAAAGCGCAAAAGCGACATGCGCCTTCGCAAGGTCTACGAAACCAAGCGTGACATTACTGAACACTACCTTTGTTGATCTTGACGGATCATCTCTAAGAAATGGTGCAAGATCCCAGACATTATCCTCCCATCTATTTCCAATCGAAAAAAGAGGGAGTAGTTTAGCTTGATGAATCAAATCTCTGAGATTATCCGGCCCAGGAGACTGCTGTGGCGTAAAGCGAAAGGGCACGAGCGTTAGGCTTCCGACTCATTGTCGATCCGTTCAATCAAATCGCGGATCGCAAGAACTGAAATTGTTAGTGTTCCTGCGACACCTTCGTGCCCTGCAACGAATAGTTTCCTCTGTTCGCTAAGGACTTCTTCAAGGAGGCGCTCGTGCGGCCCGTCTGACCATGCATTGAACTTTCGGCATGTGTAACACGCCAATGGCGCTGCCCCAGCCCCAATTGCACTACAGCTTGTCCCGCCACAAGTCCCAACTGGTTCAGCGTCGGAATTGAGGATCTCAACCTTATTTGCTGATTCACTCGTCCGCTCCACTAACTTTCCAAGAAATCGGTCGCTTACAGGAATGAACTCCTCCCCTAGAAGCTTCTCCATCCTCTGATGATGGTCGATACCAGCTTTAACGTAGGGACGACACGAGCCAGCTTTGCTGTGACCAAGAACGGCGGCAATTTCAGACTCGCTGCATCCCATCATTGCGAGATAGGTGCCAACGCTAGCGCGATCGCGCTTGGGTGTTCCAAAAATCATCTCACCGTCGTAAGGGCTGACGGGGCCTATCCGCTCAAAAATCGATCGATAAAGATAGCTTATCGCCTGAGGGGTGTGGTGCGACTTGAAACTAGTTTGCGAGTCCTCAACTACATACTGCGGAAACATGGCCGTGTGCTTGAATGCACTTGGGTGACCCTTGTAACGCACTTGCAGGCTTGCAATATGCAAATCAAGTGTATGTCCCAAACCTAGCGCTATTGGTCGCGGTGGCATAAAGCTAGTCCGCCAGATTGGGTCGCGCTGCTTTGCTTTCGGTATGGTTAATCGGTAGGTTGCGCCACTTCTTTCCAGATCCGAAACTTTCATCGCGCAGAGTTGATCGGGACGTAACCCGAGCGCGCGAAATGTGCGAACCATCGTATACTCGAAGACATTGATCACGTGACTATTGTAGGCCTCATCAAGAGCAAGGCGTACTGCTTCATCCTCGGCGGAGCGAAAGGGACCATAACGAGGGTCCCGTGTCAGAACGGCCTCAAGATAAGCCGGATCGGGTGGGAGTGCTGCGAATTCAATTAACTCAAACGCGGCTTCATCCCATCCTGGAATGCCAAGATCTCGCCATAGAGCTGCAACAGACTTCACATGGCTTCTGAGTGTCTTACTAGGCCCCGTTGAAATCCACGAGGTGACGTCACCAAGAGTGATGCGGCTAACCTCATTGCCGTTGGCTTCGTACGATTTTTTAATCAGGTGACAAATGGCGTAAAATTTTCCTCGTGCTGTGTAGGCCGACTCATTCATCGCTACGACGGTGAAAACCCTGCGAACACATTCAAGAAGATCCGTCGAAACGTGCCGCTTAACACGCCAAAAACGAATTGCTTCCTTCGCTGCATAAGTACGCAGGCGCCAAGTGTCATTGGCGGGATTGAAGGGCGAACCTGCCAGCGACACATACTCTCGGGTTTGTACGCTATTTGATAAAGCTTGAGCGATAGCCATCATCCGCGCTGTTCCTCAAGGAGAAGGCTTTTTTGATACGCTGTTTGAATCAGCTGATCGCCGCGGTAGTGTGTTGCCATCTGGCTCTTTGCGCTCCAGCCGGCCAAGTACTTGATGTACCGGTCGAACTCTCCGGCTTGGACACCAACGCTATCAGCCCAACTAGCGTAGTTTTGAGCCCATGCGTTTCGTAGGGAGTGGGGGTGCAATCCTGGCATTCCAAGGTGCTGACCTAGAGAGCGCACCGTATCTGTCACAACAGATCGCGAGATCGGTTGCCCGAAACGACCTGGACTATGAGCGAGAAATAGGAAGGGAGAACCCTTCTGCGCGGCGTCCGCTTGGCTGCCGTAAACATATGTTTCAATTCGCGAAAGTACGGGGTCAAAGAGAGGAATAATGCGGTCGGCGGTTTTTGCATTGGGCTCGCGGAGGCGCGGATCTTCGGGATCGTCCGGTCTGCGCGCCACCATGAGTGTTGCACGGTTTGAGTTGAAGTCAGTGGTTCGCAACTGACGGAGTTCTCCGCTGCGCAGCCCGCAGAGAGCCAGAACCGATACCAGCGCCCAGTTTCGCTCGCGCAGCGCTGGGTTCGCCCAAATCAAGCTGGGATCCCCTTCGACAACGAACTGAACTACCTGCGCAAGCTCGTCGGGCGCGTGTCTGCCACGTATACACGAAGTGCGAGACGGTCCGCGCCTACCTGCTAGAATCTTATGGATCCGATTGCGTTGGGCTAGTTGCTCGGATCGCTTCTGGGCATCACTTTGGTTTCGTTCTGCGGTTCGGCTGATCAGATCAAAGAACTGCTGGTAAATCTTAAGTCTGCGGTTAACCAAAGGCTTGGTTACCGCATCTGTCGCGGCGAAAGTCATATCCGTGTTTTTTGCGTTGCCGGTCTTGGCGATGAGCTGACGAAGTCGTCCAGTGGTAACGGTAGCAAGGTCTGCGATCGCTGCAACTTCTGCCACCGTCGGAAACGAGCCGACCTCAAGTCGTTCCTCGAAATCGGTGATTCCGAGAAAGGTCACGGTAAGATACAAGTGGAGCAGTCCGCGCGTGAGGATCTCCAAACTTGACCAAGCGACTGTTCGGGCGCGTTGCTCCAAGATCATGCACGTGGGATAGTGCATGGGCGTCATGTCCGGGCCAACCAAGAGCGGCAAACGCTCACCATCCTGTCGACGATGCAGCACAATTCTCGCTTCAAACTGTATGAGTGCAGACATGTCAAAGTGCCGAATCGATGCCCGTTTGTTCTAGAATAGTTAGAAAAAGCAGTACGTAAAGGCGGTTTCTCTTGGGTTCTCACTGCTGCTATTCGGACAAAACTGTACTAGTTGGTGGGTCGATTGTTGTAATTTTACCCGTCTTGGCAGGTGGATGGTTGGGGCAAATCGCATGGTGGTTATGGTTACTGGTGAGCGAACCTAGCCGCACCCCGCGGCAGGCGTCCTTCGGATGTGCGCCAACCGCGACGTACCCTGAGGGCCGCAATCAGTACGTCTGCTCGGGGTCCGTCACAGTGGGAACTTCACCTGAGCGCCCGCCTAAACGTAAACGCAGATGTACGGCAAAAGAACCCTGCGGAGAGATTGACCGGGGGATGATGTTAGCGATGTGACCATGCCTGAAGGGAGCAATGGGCATTGCAACGAAGTAAGGGCCGACAGCTCCTATCCTGCGGACAGTGTGCCCTGCAACGCAATCGCCCGTCACGCTGCACGCATTGAAAGTTACGCGCGCCGGGCGATTGCCTGGCGCGCGAACTATTCCCAAATTTTCATCCACAGTAGTGGTTCTCGGAGGAGCGGCTTTCTCGTCCTTTAAGGTGGAAGTCACGCCTTACAAGCAGGGTGTCGTAGCTCTTCGAATGCAAGCGCTTTCCGCACGTTCTTGCTTTGGTCCACAAGATAGCCTATGTTTTTGATACATAAGGATTTTTTGATCGGAAACTTCCGGTTTTCGTGGCTACCGTCTAAAAGGGGATTTCGTCGTCCATGTCCGAGGGGCCGCGGCCACCGCCGCCGCCGCCGCCGCCGCCCATGCCGCCGGACGAACCGCCGAAATTGCCACCGCCGCCGCCGCTGCGCCCGCCGCCATAGCTGCCGCCCGAGGAACCGCCGCCCTGATAGTCGTCATAGCCCCCCGGACCGCCCATGTCGCCGCCGCCGGTGCCTTCGCCGCGACCGCCGAGAAGGGTGAGGTTGCCGTTGAACTGGCGCAGGACGATTTCGGTCGTGTAGCGGTCCTGACCGGACTGGTCCTGCCATTTGCGGGTTTCCAGCGCGCCTTCGATATAGACCGTCGATCCCTTGCGCAGATACTGTTCGGCGATCTTGGCCAGGGCTTCGTTGAAGATGGCGACGGAATGCCATTCGGTGCGTTCCTTGCGTTCGCCCGTGTTGCGGTCGCGCCATGTCTCGGACGTGGCGATGCGGAGGTTCACCACCTTGCCCCCGTTCTGGAAGGACCGCACCTCGGGGTCGCGCCCGAGATTGCCGATGATGATGACCTTGTTGACCGACCCTGCCATGGGAACCCCTCCGAATCTGTGCTGACGGACACTAGGCCTGTAAAGGTTAATGGAAACCTTCGTCGCGGCCGGACCACCTTGCTTTCCGCTATATCCGTCCGTGGGGGCTGCCGCAATCAGTGTGGCGGGGATGGCGGGGCTGCGACTCGGGTTGCAGGCGGGGGTGTGGCGGGGCGGTCCGGTCTGCGACTGGAGGTTGAGGGGTCGGGCCGAGGGGCGGGATGGGCCTGCAGGTGGATGGTGCGGGGCGGCGCGTCGGGGCATCGCTTGGCCACCGGCGGGCAAGGATGCGCCGCCGCAGATATGGAAAGGTTCGAAGATGATCCGCAAGATTGCCGTGGCCGCGCTGGCGCTGCCGATGCTGACCTCGTCGGTCGCGCTGGCCGAGGAAGAGGGCAAGGTCGATGCTGCCGTGCAGGAGAAGCTGACCGCGCAGTTGGTGGCCGAGGGCTATGAGGTGCGCCAGTTCAAGTCCGAGGACGGGCTGATCGAGGTTTATGTCGTCAAGGACGGCAAGATGCAGGAGCTGTGGTTCGATGCCGACCTGAAGCAGGTCGAGCACGAGGAAGACTGAGGTCCGGCAGGGGGCGGCGCGGTGGCGTGCCGCCCCTGTCTTTTCGGGGAGAGCGAGAGATGAAGGTCAAGGTCTGGGACCCTGTGGTCCGGCTGTTCCACTGGTCGCTGGTGGCGGGGTTCGTTGCCAATGATTTCCTGACGCGTCCCGGGAAGGAGGCGCATCAATGGGTGGGCTATGCCGTGGCGGGGCTGATCGGCTTGCGGCTGGTCTGGGGGATGGTGGCGACGCGCCATGCGCGGTTCGCCGATTTCCTGCCGTCGCCTGCCGCGGTGCTGGGGCAGATGCAGGACATGGCGACGGGGCGGCGGCGGGTCCATGAGGGGCATTCGCCGCTGGGGGCGCTGATGATCTGGAACCTGCTGCTGACGGTGGCGGCCATTGCCGCGACGGGCTATGCGCAGACGACGCTGGCTTTCTTTGGCGTGGAATGGGTCGAGGAGGCGCATGAGGCGCTGGTCGTCTGGGCCGAGCTGTCGATCGTGGTGCATGTGCTGGCGGTGGTGGTGGAAAGCCGGCGGCTGGGGGTAAACCTTCCGAAGTCGATGGTGACGGGTTACAAGACCTTGCCGTGACGCGCCGAGGATGACCGCCGTGAGCCAGACCGATACCGACGATTCGACCCGCGGGGCGCCGCGCCCCGTGGCGCAGCGGCCCGTGCTGCTGGTGGTGCTGATCCTGTTCCAGATGCTGTGCACGGCCTTCTTCGTCTATGACGTGATCATGGATTTCCGCGAGGGCGAGGGCACGGTGCTGCATCTGATGCCCGAGGTTGCGGCGACGCTGGGCCTTGTGGTGGGGCTGGTCTTCGAGGGGCGGACGCTGATGGCGCTGCTGCGGCGGCAGGCGCATATGGAAAAGTCGCTGGGTGTCGCGGCGGGGGCCCTGGCCGAGCTGATGGAGGAGTATTTCCGCCAGTGGGGGCTGACGCCGTCCGAGGCGGATGTGGCGGCCTTTACCATCAAGGGCTATTCCATCGCCGAGATCGCCGCCATGCGCGGGTCGGCGGAGGGGACGGTGAAGACGCATCTGAACGCGATCTACCGCAAGTCGGGGATGCAGGGGCGGGGGCAATTGGTCAGCGTGCTGATCGAGGACCTGCTGAACGGGCCGCTGGTGCCGAGGCGGGACGGTGCCTGACGCGAGTCGTCGCACTGGTCAGAGGGGGGCGACCTGTGTATGGTGCGCCGGATTGGGTCCGGAGATGCGGGATGCGGGCGGTTGCCTTTGCGGCGGTGGTGCTTTTGGGAAGCGGTGCGGGCGAAGGGCCTGCGCGGGCCGAGGGGCTGACGCTGTCGGGGTCGGGCATGTCGCGGACGGCGCTGTTCGAGCGGCAGAAGGACCTGCTGGATGGGCGTCTGGCCAAGCAGTATTCCGGGTCGGAGCGGCTGAAGCCGAAATCCGAGAATGACGGGGACGAGATCCTTCCGGCCTTCCGCGGGAACTATCGCGGGGAATATCTGGAAGTGGCCAAGGCCGCCGCGCGGAAGCATGACGTGCCGGAAGACCTGTTCCTGCGGCTGGTGCAGCAGGAAAGCGGGTGGAACCCTTCGGCCGTGTCGCCCAAGGGGGCGACGGGGCTGGCGCAGCTGATGCCGGATACGGCGCGGCTGCTGCGGGTGGATATCGATGATCCCGAAGAGAACCTCGAGGGCGGGGCGCGGTATCTGCGGATGATGTATGACCGTTTCGGGTCGTGGCGGCTGGCGCTGGCGGCCTATAATGCGGGGCCGATGGCGGTGGAGGAGCATGGGGGCATCCCGCCCTATGCCGAGACCGAGAATTACGTGAAGGCGATCCTGGGTTAAGGGCGCGACGTAAGGGTTCTGGCGGGCAAGAATTTTCGAAAATTCTTGCAAAATTCTTCGAAGAATTTTGGGGAGGTGCGGTCCGGCGCGGGTTTCGCGGCGGACGCTGGCGCGAACTCCGGCCCGAAATCCGCGCAGGATACCATTCACTCCGCCGCGATCTTGATGACGGGTTCCATGCTGGCCAGCACCTCGTCGGGCAGGTGGCACTTGATCTGGTGGCCGCCGTCCAGCGTGCGGACCGGGGGCACTTCCTTTTCGCAGAGCCCGCCCGCGACGCGGGATTTCCAGCGGCAGCGGGTCTGGAAGGGGCAGCCGGGGGGCGGGTTGACCGCCGAGGGGATGTCGCCTTCCAGCACGATGCGCTGTTTCTGCACGCGGGTGTCGGCGATGGGGACGGCGGAGAGCAGCGCCTCGGTATAGGGGTGGTAGGGGGGCGAGAAGACCTGATCGGTCGTGCCCATCTCCACCACATGGCCCAGATACATGACCATCACGCGGTCCGACAGGTAGCGGACGATCGACAGGTCATGGCTGATGAAGAGGAGGGTGGTCTTGTTCTTCCTCTGGATATCCATCAGCAGGTCGGTGACGGCGGCCTGAACCGAGACGTCGAGCGCCGAGACGGGTTCGTCGGCCACCACGACCTTGGCGCCGCCCGCGAAGGCCCGCGCGATGCCGACGCGCTGTTTCTGGCCGCCCGAAAGCTGGCGCGGCATCCGGTCCGCGAAGGCGCGGGGGAGTTTGACGAGGTCGAGGAGTTCCAGCATCCGGGCGTGCCGTTCCTCGTCCGAATTGCCGTAGTCGAAGATTTCCAGTGCGCGGATGATCTGGCGGCCCACGGTCATGGACGGGTTGAGCGTGTCGAAGGGGTTTTGGAACACCATCTGCAGCTTCGAGATGGTGCCCGTGTCGCGCATCTGGATGGGCGTGGACTGGACGTTTTCGTCGAACAGCATGATCTGGCCGGAGGTGGCGGTTTCCAGACCCATCAGCACCTTGGCGAAGGTGGATTTGCCGCAGCCGGATTCGCCGACGATGGCCAGCGTTTCGCCTTCGCGGGCTTCGAAGGTCAGGGTTTCGTTGGCCTTGACCACCTTCTTCGTGCCGCCCCCGAAGGCCGAGGAGCCGACGGAGTAGTATTTCTTCAGGTCATCGAGTTTCAGGACGACGCGGCCGATTTCGGTCTTTTCGGTGGTCTTGGCCACGGCGGGGGGCGTGGACCAGTCGATTTCGGCAAAGCGCAGGCAGCGGCTTTCGTGGCGGTGCCCGTCCGGCACGTCGAACATCGGGATATCCTGCGCATTGCAGCGGCCTTCGACGAAGTAGCTGCAGCGGGGGCCGAAGTTGCAGCCCTGCGGGCGTTCGTGGGGCAGGGGGAAGTTGCCCGGGATGGCGACGAGGGGGCGGGAGTTCTTGTCCGCGCCCGGCAGCGGGATGGAGCGGAAGAGCGCCTGCGTATAGGGGTGGCGCATCTTGTCGAAGACTTCGCCGACATTGCCGGTTTCCACCGCCTCGCCGGAATACATGACGCAGAGGCGGTCGCAGACATCCAGCACCAGCCCGAGGTTGTGCGAGATGAAGAGCATCGAGGTGCCGTATTTGCGGCCCAGGTCCTTGACCAGATCGACGATGCCCGCTTCGACGGTGACGTCCAGCGCCGTGGTCGGTTCGTCGAGGATGAGGAGCGCAGGCTTGGACATCAGCGCCATGGCTATGACGATGCGCTGCTGCTGGCCGCCCGAGAGCTGGTGCGGGTAGGCGTTGATGATGCGGTCGGGGTCGGGCAGGCGGACATCGGCCACGATCTGGCGGGCGAGTTTCCACGCCGCGTCCTTGGACATGCCCTGATGGATCATCGGGACTTCGGCCAGTTGCGCACCGATCTTCATGGCCGGGTTCAGCGAGGCCATGGGTTCCTGATAGATCATCGCGATTTCGGAGCCGCGGATATGGCGGAGTTCCTCTTCCGTCATGTGGGTCAGGTCGCGGCCCTTGAACTTGATCGACCCGCCGGTGATGCGGCCGTTCTTGCCGAGGTCGCGCATGACCGCGAGCGCCACGGTGGACTTGCCGCAGCCGGATTCGCCCACCAGACCCATCGCCTCGCCCGCCATGACGGTGCAGGAGAAATCCATCACGGCAGGAATTTCGCGCAGGCGCGTGAAGAAGGAGATCGAGAGGTTGTCGATTTCCAGGATGGGTTTGGAGGGATCCCAAGGAGTGTCGGTCATGGTCAGCCTCGCGCGCGTTCGGGGTGCAGGACCGGGGGTTTCACACCCGTCGCCACTGGGCTTGAACCAGTGGCGCACCAGTGGCGACCCCCGTGGGATATTTGGGAACGGATGAAGCGGCGGGGAGTCATCCGGTTTTAATCCTTCATGCTTTCTTCGCGCAGGCCGTCGGCAAGGAGGTTCAGGCCGAGGACGAGCGACATGAGGGCGAAGGCGGGGACGACCGCCGGATGGGGGGCGATGGCCAGCAGGCGGCGGCCGTAGTTGATCGTGCTGCCCCAGTCGGGGGATTCGGGCGTGACGCCGAGGCCGAAGAAGCCGAGCGTGCCGAGGAGGATCGTCGTGTAGCCGATGCGGAGGCAGAAATCGACGATCAGGGGGCCGCGCGCGTTGGGGAGGATTTCCCACAGCATGATGTACCACGGGCCTTCGCCGCGGGTCTGGCCTGCGGCGACATAGTCGCGGGTCTTGATGTCCATGACCATGCCCCGGACGATGCGGAAGACGCCCGGCGAGTTCACGAAGACCACGGACACGAAGACGTTGAGCATGTTGGGGTCCATCGACCAGACGCCCAGCGGGTCGGCGTTGAAGGCAAGGCCGGAATAGGCCCAGAGGCCGATGACGAGGACGATGCCCACATAGAGGTTGCGCTTGGCCGGTGTGGTGAAGAAGCGCGAGTTGAAGAGGATGGTCAGGAAAACCACGGGGAAGATGAAGAGGATGGCGGCCAGCACCGTGGGGATGCCGGTGACGCGGATTTCCGGCGTGACCAGCAGGTAGAAGAGCAGGATCACCGGGAAGGCGAGGACGAGGTTCGACAGGAAGCTGATCGTGGTGTCGAGCTTGCCGCCCAGATAGCCTGCCGGAAGGCCCAGCGTGATGCCGACCATGAAGGCCACGACCGTGGCGGCGGGGGCGATCTTCAGCACCTCGCGCGCGCCCATGACCATGCGGCTGAACACGTCGCGGGCGAGGTGGTCGCCGCCCAGCAGATACCAGGGATAGGCGCCTTCGGCCGGGGCCTTGAGGGGGGAGCCGGGCAGGATGTTCTTCATCCCCGAGAGCTGTGCGAGCGGGTCATGGGTGATGATCCAGTCCGCGAAGATCGCGGTGAAGACCCAGAACATGACGAGGCCGAAGCCGATCATCCCCACGGGGCTGTCGAAGATGCGGCCGTAGAGGCCGAGGCGGCGGCGGAACTGCATCGACAGCGCGAAGGTGACGATCAGGGCGATCCAGACCGGCAGCAGCTGGGCCGCGATGCGGACGAGGATGCCACCCCAGGAGAGTGCGTCTTCCATGTCTGGTCCTTAGGCGAGGCGGATGCGGGGGTTGAGGAAGACGTAGCCGATATCGGAGATCAGCTGCGTGACGAGGACGACGAAGACCGCGACCACGGAACAGGCGAGCAGCGTGTCGATGTCGTTGTTGCCGGCGGCCTGCACGAGGGTCCAGCCGAAGCCCTTGTAGTTGAAGAGGGTCTCGACGATCACGACGCCGTTCAGCAGCCAGGGGAATTGCAGCATGATCACCGTGAAGGGCGCGATCAGCGCGTTCCGGAGCGCGTGGCGCATGACGACCTGACGGAAGGCCACGCCCTTCAGGCGGGCGGTGCGGATGTATTGCTGGGTCATCACTTCCGTCATGGAGGCGCGGGTCATGCGGGCGATGTAGCCGATGCCGTAGAGCGCGATGGTCATGACGGGCAGGAAGAAGTTCCAGAAGGTGATGTCGTCCATCGCCGCCGTGGCGGTGCCGGGGAACAGCGTCTTGCCGGAGATCCAGCCCCAGTCGGCAAGGATGGGCGAGATGCCTGCGGTCGCAGAGGCCAGCAGCGCGATCAGGATGACGCCGGAGACGTATTCGGGCGTGGCGGTGGTGGTGATGGCGAAGGTGGAGAGCACGCGGTCGGTGCGCGAGCCTTCGCGCATCCCCGACAGGACGCCCAGCAGGAGCGAGGAGGGGACCATGACGATCATCACCCAGACCATCAGCCAGCCTGTCGCGCCGAGCGAGCGGGCGAGGACATCGGCAACGGTGGCCTTGAAGACGGTGGAGTAGCCCCAGTTCCCCTGCAGGATGCCGCAGAACCGCGGCGCGGTGGCGGGATCGGTGCCGCGGGTGATGCAGCGGCCGGTGACGGTGCCGTCCTCGGCCGTCAGCGTCCAGCCCGGCGCGACGCCGAGCCATTGCGCATAGCGGCCCAGGACGGGGCCGGAATGGCCGTTCCGTTCCAGCCAGCTTGCCACGGCGGCGTCGTCCATGCGGACCGACGCCTCGGATTTGGCGAGCTTCTCCAGGTTCGGAGGCAGGTTCGTCATGTAGAAGACGATGAAGGTGAGCGCGAAGGCGGTCAGGATCATGACGCCGATGCGCCGCAGCACGAACAAGAGCATGGCTCATCCTTTCCCGGGATGGGTCAAGTCGGCAGGGATCACGGGTGGATTGGCTGCCCGGAGCGGGCGGGCAGGCGGATGCGGCCTGCGCGGGGATGTCCCGCGCAGGCCCGTGACTTCAGGCCGGTCAGGCCGCCGCGATCGACCACTTGTAGTGGTGGTGTTCGAAGGTGGCGTGCATTTCGGCACCTTTCACCTTCGGATCGAAGTGGCGGTAGATCGAGCGCCAGTAGGGCTGCACCATGACGCCCTGTTCCTGCATGATCTCTTCCAGACGCTTCATCACTTCCGAACGCGCCTTGGCGTCGGAGATGGAGAGCGCCTTGGCGAGTTCGGCATCGAATTCCGCGTTGGAGAAGGCGGATTCGTTCCATGCCTCGCCCGAGCGGTAGGCGAGCGCGAGGATCTGGACGCCGAGCGGACGCATGTTCCATTCGGTGGCCGAGAACGGGTACTTGAGCCAGTCGTTCCAGAAGGTGGAGCCCGGAAGGACGGTGCGCTTGATGTTGATCCCGGCATCGCGGATCTGCGCGGCGATGGCGTCGCAGGTCGCGGCCTGCCAGCTGTCGTCGAGCGAGATCAGTTCGAATTCGAAATCACCCTTGCCCGCGTCCACGACCATCTGCTTGCCGGCGGCCGGATCGGGCGTCAGCGGGGGCAGGGCGTAGTATTCTGGATGGATCGGGCAGACATGGTGGTTTTCGGCCACGGTCCCGAGGTTCGAGTAGCCCAGTTCGAGGACGACATTGTTGTCCACGCATTTGATGAGGCCCGCGCGGACGTTGACGTCCTTGTATTCCTCGGCCAGCTGGTTGAAGCGGACGGCCAGCGTCGCGGCGGTCACGGCTTCGGACTTGGTCCAGCCCAGCGCGTCGAACTGTTCGATGAATTCGCCGGTGGACTGGTAGGTCGCGTCGATTTCACCGGCGGCGGCGGCGTTGACTTCGGCCGACGGGTCGGTGCCGAGGTCGGTATATTCGATCCGGTCCAGATACGGGCCGCCATAGACGGCGGTGCCCCACCAGGTGTGGTTGGTGTTCTTGACCAGATGCGCCTTGACGCCGACCTCGACGGTTTCCGGCAGGAAGGGGCCGGTGCCGGGGGTCTGGGTCGGGTCGCCGTTTTCGTAGGACTTGTGCACCACGGCGGCCGGATAGTCGGCGAGGCCCGCCAGCAGCGAGACGTCGGGCGCGGACAGCGTCAGCTTCACGGTCAGCGGATCGACCACGGTCACGGCGCCGTCGCGCAGCGCCTTCTTGTCGGCATCGACCAGCATCGAGATGCGGCCCGGCATCGAGTTGCCCTCGACATTGCCGTCGGCCCAGCGGGCGAAGTTGTGCGCCACGTCATCGGCGGTGAAGTCGTCGCCGTTGTTCCACTTCACGCCCGGGCGGACCTTCAGGGTGTATTCGGTCGCGTCGGCATTGGCTTCCCACGCTTCCAGCAGCATCCCGCGGATGGAGCCGTCATTGTTGTACTCGACGAGGTATTCCAGCCAGCCGCGGGTGACGTTGGCGATCTGCGACCAGTCGGCGGTGCGCGGGTCCTTCAGCGCCTTGATTTCCATCGACATGCGCAGCGTGCCGCCTTCGGTGGGCGCGTCCTGCGCCATCACCGGCGCGTCCATCCCGATCAGCGCATAGGCCGCCGCAGCCGAAACGCCGAGCGCGGTGGTGCGGGCAAGGAATTCGCGGCGGGACAGTTGGCCCGTGCGGACTTCCTCCGCGTACATCCGCGCCGCCGGGTGCAGCTTGGCGGTTTCGAAAGTATCTTTCATCTCGGTCTCCCTGGAAGGCGTTGGCCTTGTTTCTTGTTCTGGCGCCGTCCGCTTCGGGCCTGCTTGCGGACGGGCGGCATGGTGCCATGTCCGTGCGTCCTCCCGCGGGCGTCGGAACGCATTAGCGCACCTTTTTCCCTTATGCGTCAACGCTTGGTTTTACCGTGTCGATGTCTGTTTGCGACGCTTTTGCGGCGGATACGTCTGTCCTGCGCCTGTCAGGCGGAACGCCGGAACTCTGTCGGGGATTTGCCTGTCAGGTGCTGGAAGGCGCGGGTGAAATAGGCCGCCGAGGCGAAGCCCAGGCTTGCGCCGATCTCGCCCACGGGAAGCTTCGTCTCGGCCAGCATCCTGCGGGCCTCGAAGATGCGGCGGTCCTGCAGGAGCGAGATGGCGGAGCGCCCGCAGGCCTGGCGGCAGCAGCGCGACAGGTGGGTGGGGGTGACGCCCAGCGCGGCGGCGAATTCGGACACGCCCGCGCCGGTGCGGAAATCGCGTTCCAGAAGCGCGGTGTAGCGGGCCACCAGCCGCTTTGCCGCGTCGGGCTTGGCCTGTTCGGGGGCGGCCTTCACGGTCTGGCGTTCCAGCCAGACGCCCAGAAGGCCGAGGTAATGCCGCGTGGCGCGTTCATGCGCGGGGCTGTCGGAGTTCATCTCGCGCAGGATCATGTCGAGGATGACGTTGACTTCCTGCTGGGCATGCACCTCGCGGATGCGGAGGAGCTGCGGGGTGGCGGGCAGGGGGATCGTGCAGTCGCGCCCGAAGAAGACGGCGGTGCCGAAGACCTGCGGCCCGACCTCGAACCCGTGCATGACGCCCGCGGGGATGAAGACGGCGTTATGGGCCGTGTAGCCGCGCGTGACGCCCGCGATGGTGATGCGGCCCTGGCCCTTGGTGAACCACAGCAGCATCGGTTCGGAGATGGCGCGCATCGCCTCGACCCGCCAGCGGCCGCCGGCGGCGAGTCGCGGGATGGCGACAAGCCGGGCCTGCCCGTCCTGTGCGGCGGGCTGCGGGGCGGTCCGGGGTTTTTCCTGCATTTCCGTCATTTCGTCATTCGGGCCTTGGGGAATCATACCTTTCGCATCGCAGTCAACCAAAGCAAAAAGATGGCAGGGTCACGACTTATCCACAGACCTTAATGCTGTTGTTGATAACTTTCGAACATTTTTATCTATCCGGCGAATCGTTAAGGAAGGCTTAAGGTGCGCCAGCCGCCCATGCGGGAGCGGAACCATGTCCTTTGCCGCTTGGCATATTGGCGCGTGGCGGTCTTGGCGGCTTCGACCGCATCGGACAGGGGCAGGTCCCCGCGCAGGTGGGCGACCAGTTCCGGCGCACCGATGGCGCGGGAGGACGGGCGGGACGGTTCCCAGAACGGGAGTTCGGCGCGGACCTCGTCCAGCGCACCCTGTGACATCATCATGTCGAAACGCGAATGGATGCGGGCATTCAGCCAGTCCGCGCCGGGCCGCAGGACGATGGCCTGCGCCTCTGCCAGCGGCAGGAGGGGGGCGGCGGTGTCGGCCTGCCAGTCGGCAAGGCCGCGCCCGGTGGCCTGCAGCACCTCCCAGGCGCGCTGGACGCGGACGGGGTTGCGGCTGTCGATGCGGGCGGCGGTGGCGGGGTCGAGGGCGGCGAGCATGGACGGCAGGCCTCCTGCGGCGAGCAGGCGGTCGGCCTCGGCGCGGATGGCGGGCGGGGTGGGGGGAATGTCGGCCAGCCCTTCGGTCAGGGCCGTGAGGTAAAGGCCGGTGCCGCCGACGATCACCACGGGGCGCGACAGGAGGGGGGCCAGATCGCGCAGCCAGTGGCCGACGGAATAGGCCGCCTCGCGCGGGACATGGCCGTAGAGCGCGTGGGGAAGCGCGGCCTCGTCCGCGGGCGAGGGGCGGGCGGTCAGGATGCGCCAGTTGGCATAGACCTGCAGCGCGTCGGCATTGACGACGGTGCGCCCGTCGCGGGCGGCGAGGTCCATCGCCAGCGCCGATTTGCCCGATGCCGTGGGACCGGCGATCAGGACGGGGGCGTCGCGGGTTATGGTCTCCAGGTCGAAGGACAAGCCTGTTTCATCCGTTCCCAAATATCCTCGGGTGGGGCCGGGGAGGGCAGACGGCCCTCCCCGGTCGGGAGGGGTGCGGGGAGGGCGGAAGGCCCTCCCTGCCCTTTGGCCGCGCGGTTTCCCCGGGTTGAACCCGCCGCCGTTTTCATACATTTTGCGGCGCAGTCCAACCAGATTACGAAAAGCGGGGTTTCCCATGTCCAAACCGGTCCTTGACGCATCGGTCAAATACAGCCGCGTGATGCTCAAGATTTCCGGCGAGGCGCTGATGGGGGATCAGGGATTCGGCCTGCACCCGCCCACCGTCCAGCGCATCGCGCAGGAGGTGAAGTCGGTGCATGAGCTGGGCGTCGAGATCTGCATGGTCATCGGCGGGGGCAACATCTTCCGCGGTCTGGCAGGGTCGGCGCAGGGGATGGAGCGGACGACGGCGGATTACATGGGGATGCTGGCCACGGTGATGAACGCGCTGGCGATGCAGTCGGCGCTGGAATCGCTGGGGGTCTTCACCCGCGTCATCAGCGCCATCCCGATGGATCAGGTCTGCGAGCCCTATATCCGCCGCCGCGCGGTGCGGCATCTGGAAAAGAAGCGCGTCTGCATCTTCGCGGCCGGAACGGGCAACCCCTATTTCACCACCGACACGGCGGCGACGCTGCGCGCGAACGAGATGGCCTGTCAGGCGATCTTCAAGGGGACGAAGGTGGACGGGGTCTATGACAAGGACCCGAAGAAATTCCCCGATGCCAAGCGTTACGAGACGGTCAGCTATGACGAATGTCTGGCCAAGCATCTGGGGGTTATGGACGCCTCGGCCATCGCGCTGGCGCGGGACAACGACCTGCCGATCATCGTCTTCTCGCTGGACGAACCCGGCGGTTTCCGCGGGATCCTGCGGGGCGAGGGGACCTATACGCGCGTGGCGGGATAGGGCTGCCGTCCGGAAGCCACCCCGTCCCGGGCTAGACCCGGGACCTCGTGATCGCCCCGCTGCGCCCGGACGGCCGGGAGGCCCCGGGTCAGGCCCGGGGCGGGGGGTGGCGGGGAAAGACGGCAGCTACGGGGTTCCGTTGCGGTGCGGCTCTGCTATAGATCGTGAAAACGGCCCGCCGGCGGGCCGGAGAATGAAGGAAGACGACATGTCGGCTGACGACCTCGACATCGACCTCGACGCCATCCAGCGGCGCATGGACGGCGCGATGAATGCGCTGAAGCAGGAATTCGCCTCGCTGCGGACGGGGCGGGCCTCGGCGCAGATCCTCGACCCCATCCAGGTGGAGGCTTACGGCCAGATGACCCCCATCAACCAGCTTGGCACCGTGAACGTGCCCGAGCCGCGGATGGTGGTGATCAACGTCTGGGACAAGGGGATGATCTCCAAGGTGGAGAAGGCGATCCGCGAATCCGGTCTGGGGATCAACCCGGTGACGGACGGGCCGCTGATCCGGCTGCCCATCCCCGAACTGAACGAGCAGCGCCGCAAGGAACTGGCCAAGGTGGCCGCGCAATATGCGGAAAGTGCCAAGGTCGCCATCCGCAACGTGCGCCGCGACGGGATGGACCAGATCAAGAAGGCCAAGGCGGCGGGCATGTCCGAGGATGACCAGAAGATGTGGTCGGACGAGGTGCAGGAGCTGACCGACAAGGCCATCGCCGCCGTGGACAAGCAGCTGGAACAGAAGCAGGCAGAGATCATGCAGGTCTGAGGCGGTTCCGCCGCGGCTTGCGCGGCGGGCGCGAACGGGAGCAGGGGCTTGGGCAAAGGCGACACATCCGATCCGAAGAGCCTGCCCCGCCCGGCAGAGCATGTGGCGATCATCATGGACGGCAACGGCCGCTGGGCGACGAACCGCGGCTGGCCGCGCCTTGTGGGCCACCGGCGCGGGGCCGAGCGGGTGCGCGAGATCGTGCGGGCCTGTCCCGATCTGGGGATACGCTGGCTGACGGTCTATGCCTTCTCGACCGAGAACTGGAAGCGGTCCACCGAAGAGGTGCTGGGCCTGATGGCGATCTTCGCCCGCTATATCGAACGCGAGGCAGACCGGCTGTTCGTGGAGGGGGTGCGCCTGCGCTTCATCGGCGACCGGTCGCGGCTGGACCGGAAGCTGCAGGCGATGATGGCGGGGATCGAGGCGCGGACGGCAGGCGGCACGCGGCTGAACCTGACGGTGGCGATCAATTACGGCGGTCGGGACGAGATCACGCGGGCGGTGCGGGCCGTGGCACGGGATGTCGCGGCGGGCCTGCTGCGCCCCGAGGACGTGACCGAGGCCGCCTTTGCCGGGCGGCTGGACACGGGCGGGTTGCCCGATCCCGATCTGGTGATCCGCACCAGTGGCGAGACGCGGACATCGAACTTCCTGCCGTGGCAGGCGGCCTATGCCGAGTATGAATTCACCGGCACGCTGTGGCCGGATTTCACCGCGCAGGAGCTGGCGGGGATCGTCGCCCGCTTCGGCAACCGCGAACGGCGCTTTGGCGGGGTTGCCAGCGCATGACGGCGGCGGGCGATCCGGGGCGCTGGGCCGATCTGCGGCCGAGGGTGATTTCGGCGGTCGTCATGGTGGCCGTGGGGGCGGCGGAAATCTGGCTGGGCGGGCCGTCCTTTGCCTTGCTGGTGGTGTTGCTGACGGGCGGGATGATCTGGGAACTGGCGACGATGACGGCGCCGGTGCAGCGCAACCGTCCGCTGCTGATGGCGGGGATCGCTGCCGCCGCGCTGGCGGGGGCGCTGGTGCTGCGGTCTGACCTTGCGGCTGCGCTGGTGCTGGTGCCGTCCATCGCGCTGGCGCTGACGCCGCGCCGGGACCGGCGGATCGCTGCGGCCTATGCGGCGGCAATCATGGTGTCGGGTTACGGGCTGGTCGTCCTGCGGGACGAGGTCGGGTCGGCGGCGATCCTGTGGCTGGTCATGGTGGTGATCGCGTCGGATGTGGCGGGCTATTTCGCGGGGCGGATGATCGGGGGGCCGAAGTTCTGGCCGAAGGTCAGCCCGAAGAAGACATGGTCGGGCACGGTGGCGGGCTGGATCGCGGCGGCGCTGGTGGGGCTGGGCTTCGTGCTGGCGGGAAGGGGGCGGCCGTGCTGGTGCTGCTGTCGCCGGTCGTCGCGCTGGCGGGGCAGATGGGCGACATCGTGGAAAGCTGGCTGAAGCGGCGGGCGGGGATCAAGGATTCGTCGCATCTGATCCCCGGCCATGGCGGGCTGCTGGACCGGTTCGACGCGCTGATCGGGGCGACGGTCCTTGTGATGCTGCTGGGGCTTTTCGTGAAGAACCTTCCTATCGGCTGAGGTCATGCGGTCCATTTCCATTTTCGGGGCCACGGGGTCCATCGGCGAGAGCACCTTCGACCTGATCCGTCGGGCGGGGGGCGCGGAGGCCTTCCGAACCGTCGCCCTGACGGGGGCGCGGAACGTGCGCCGTCTGGCCGAGATGGCGCGGGAGTTGCGGGCCGAGGTGGCGGTCGTCGCGCATGAGGAGGAGTTGCCCGCGCTGCGCGAGGCGCTGGCCGGGTCGGGCGTGGAGGCGGCGGCGGGGGCTGCGGCGATTGCCGAGGCGGCGGACCGGCCTGCGGATTGGGTCATGAGCGCGATCGTGGGCGCGGCGGGTCTGGTGCCGGGGATGCGGGCGCTGCGGCACGGGGCGACGCTGGCGCTGGCCAACAAGGAAAGCCTGGTCACGGCGGGGGAGTTGCTGCTGACCACCGCGCGGGACCACGGCGCGACCATCCTGCCGGTGGATTCGGAACATTCCGCCGTCTTTCAGGCCCTGACGGGCGAGGATGCGGGGGCGGTGGAGCGGGTGATCATCACCGCCTCCGGCGGGCCGTTCCGCGACTGGCCGCTGGAGCGGCTGGCCAAGGCCACGGTGGCCGAGGCGAAGGCGCATCCCAACTGGTCGATGGGTAGCCGGATCAGCATCGATTCCGCGTCCATGTTCAACAAGGCGCTGGAGCTGATCGAGACGCGGGAATATTTCGGCTTCGCCCCGGACGTGATCGAGGTGCTGGTCCATCCGCAGAGCATCGTCCATGCGCTGGTCGGATTCCGCGACGGGGGGATCATGGCGCATCTGGGGCCTGCGGACATGCGCCACGCCATCGGTTTCGCGCTGCACTGGCCGGAGCGGGGGCATGTGCCGGTCGAACGGCTGGACCTTGCGAAGCTGGGGATGCTGCAGTTCGAGGCGCCGGATGACGTGCGCTTCCCCGCGCTGCGGCTGGCGCGTGAGGTGATGGCGCAGCGCGGGTTGACGGGGGCCGCGTTCAACGCCGCGAAGGAGATCGCGCTGGACCATTTCATGGAGGGGCGGATCGGCTTTCTGGACATGGCGGCGGTGGTGGAGGACACGCTGGCCGTGCTTTCGTCGGGCAACAGCCTTGGAAAAGCCGTGTCGGACCTTGAGGAAGTGCTGGCGGTTGACCATCTTGCACGGGTGCGTGCCGCAGAGCAGGCCGTGAAAAGGGCGAAGGGCAGGTAGGCGTGGAAATAGTTTCTCTGATCCCCAGCTTCGGCGGGCTGGCCTATACGGTGCTGGCCTTCGTGGCCGCGCTGACGGTGATCGTCTTCGTCCACGAATACGGGCATTACATCGTGGCGCGGTGGTCGGGCATCCATGCGGATGTCTTTTCCATCGGTTTCGGTCCGGTGCTGTGGTCGCGGGTGGACCGGAGGGGGACGCGCTGGCAGGTGGCGGCGCTGCCCTTCGGGGGATATGTCAAGTTCTTCGGGGATTCCAACGCGGCCTCGGGCGGTCATGCCGATGACGTGTCCGCGCTGAGCGCCGAGCAGCGGCGGGCGACGATGCACGGGGCGCCGCTCTGGGCGCGGTCGGCGACGGTGGCGGCGGGGCCGGTGTTCAACTTCATCCTGTCCATCATCGTCTTTGCGGGAATCTTCCTTGTGAATGGCGTGGCGACGGACCGGCCGACCGTGGGCGAGGTCCGGCCCTTGCCGGGGGTCGAGGCGGAGCTGCGCGCAGGCGATGTGATCCTTGCGCTGGAGGGGACGGAGACGCCCGATTTCGGCAGTTTCATCGACGCGGCGGGGGCGCATCCGCTGGAGCGGACACTGCAATACAGGGTGGATCGCGGGGGCGAGCAGGTGACGCTGCGGGATGCCCATCCGCTGCCGCCGGTGGTGGAGACGGTGCAGCCGGATTCCGCGGCGCGGGCGGCGGGGATCGAGGCGGGCGATGTGATCGTGTCGGTCAATGGCCAGCCGGTGGCGACATTCCCGCAACTGCGCGAGATGGTCGGGTCTTCGGACGGGAAGGTGCTGACGCTGGGTCTGATGCGGGGCGAACAGGCGCTGGAGATGGTGCTGGAGCCGAAGCGCATGGACCTGCCGCTGTCGGAAGGCGGGTTCGAGACGCGCTGGCTGATCGGGTTGACGGGGGCGCTGTATTTCGAGCCGGAGACGCGGCGGCCAGCAGTTCTGGAAAGCGTGTCGCTGGGGGCGCAGCAGAGCTGGGATATCGCGGTGACGTCGCTGTCCGGTCTGTGGCACATGATCACGGGGGCGATTTCGTCCTGCAACCTGCGGGGGCCCATCGGGATTGCCGAAACGTCCGGCGCGGCGGCGAGTGCGGGGCTGCTGAGCTTCATCTGGTTCATCGCCATGCTGTCCACGGCGGTGGGGTTGATGAACCTCTTTCCGGTGCCGGTGCTGGATGGCGGGCATCTGGTCTTCTTTGCCTGGGAGGCCGTGACCGGCAAGCCGCCGACCGCGCGGGCGCTGCGGGTGTTGATGGCGGTGGGTCTGACGGCGATCCTGACGCTGATGGTCTTCGCGCTGTCGAACGACCTGTTCTGTCCGTGATAACCGGCGGTGCCGCGCCCGCCCTGCCGCAGGCGGGGGGCGGGGCGGTGCGCCGCCTGTCGTGAAACTGCCGGCAGGGAGTCAAAGTCGCGCCACATTCGCATCCTATCCCGTGGTCCAAGCAAGGATGCGAGGAGGATCGGCCATGCACGGGATCACCAAGGGCTATCGCGGGCTTTCGCTCATCATGGTCGTGAATTCGGACCGTATCTTCACCATCGGCACGATGATCGCCGGACTGGTGGCGGGTGCCTATCTGGGCACGTCGCTTCTCGGTCACTGAACCGCCCAAAGAGGTGTGGAAAACTACCCCGGCCTTTTGACAAAGCTTGCGCTTCCGGCTAGTGAAGGCACAAGAATTTGTTAAATGGCGGGGCGGAAAGATGCATAGGTCGGCAGACGGGTTCGGATACTCGGCGCGGGCGAAAAAGGGCATCTGGCGGCCTGCGCTGATCGCGTTATTCCTTGGCAGCGTTGCACTTACGGCGCCGGTCGGTGTTCCGGCCTTTGCGCAGAGCTACAGTTTTTCGAACGTGCAGGTCGAAGGGAACGTGGCCGTGGAGCCCGCGACCATCGTCGCCTTCGCCGGGATTCGCCGGGGCGAGACGGTCAGCGCGGCGCGTCTGAACGACGCCTATCAGGGCATCGTCAATTCCGGCCTGTTCCAGTCCGTCGAACTTGTCCCGCAGGGCAGCACCCTGCTGATCCGGGTCGTCGAGAACCCGATGATCAACATCGTCAACTTCGAGGGCAATGCCCGCATCAAGGACGAGGATCTGGCAGAGATCGCCAAATCCAAGGGGCGTCTGGTCTATTCGCCGTCGCAGGCCGAAGAGGATGCCGCCGCCATCGCCGAAGCCTACCGCGTGCGCGGGCGCATCGCGGCGACGGTGGACCCCAAGATCATCCGCCGCGACGGAAACCGCGTCGATCTGGTCTTCGAGATCACCGAGGGCAAGGTGGTCGAGATCGAGCGGCTGTCCTTCGTGGGCAACCGCGCCTTCAGCGACCGCCGCCTGCGGCAGGTGCTGGAGACGAAGCAGGCGGGTCTGCTGCGCCAGATCATCCAGCGCGACACCTTTGTCGCGGAGCGGCTGGATCTGGACAAGCAGCTGCTGCGCGACTTCTACCTTGCCCGCGGCTATGCCGATGTGCAGGTGCTGGATGCCACGTCGGATGTGGCGCGGGAGCGGGATGCGTTCTTCGTGACCTTCACGATCCGCGAGGGCCAGCAGTTCCGTATCGGGCAGGTGTCCACCATCTCGGAGATCGAGGGCGTGGATTCCGCCGAGTTCGAGGCGGTGCAGCGCATCCGTCCGGGCGAGGTCTGGTCGCCCGCACTGATCGACAACAACGTGGCGCGGATGGAAAACCTTGCCCTGCGCAAGGGGCTGAACTTCGTCCGTGTCGATCCGCGCATCACGCGGGACGAACGCGGCGGCGTGCTGGATGTGCAATTCGCCATCACCCGTGGCGAGCGCATCTTCGTCGAACGGATCGACATCGAAGGCAACACGACGACGCTGGACCAGGTGGTGCGCCGCCAGTTCCGCACGGTGGAAGGCGACCCCTTCAACCCGCGCGAGATCCGGCAGGCGGCAGAGCGCATCCGTGCGCTGGGCTTCTTCTCGGACGCGCAGGTGGAGGCGGAGCCGGGGTCTTCGGCGGATCAGGTCGTGGTGAACGTGGATGTCGAGGAACAGCCGACGGGGTCGCTGTCCTTTGGCGCGAGCTACGGGGTGGAGTCGGGCATCGGCTTCAACATCGGGCTGAGCGAGAAGAACTTCCTTGGCCGCGGGCAGGCGGTCGGCGTGCAGATCACGACCGGGACGGATGCGACCGAAGGCAGCCTGAGCTTTACCGAACCGGCCTTCCTTGGCCGCGACGTGGCGCTGAGCTTCGGCCTGTCCTACCGCGAGACGGACAATGCCAATTCGTCCAACTATGACACGCGGATCGGGCGGTTCAGCACGGGGCTGGAATTCCCCGTGGGCGAGCTGAGCCGGTTGCAGGTGCGCTATAGCTATCAGGACAGCAAGATCAGCAACCCGCCGGCCGGGATTTCGGACATCATCGCCCGCGAGATTGCGGAAGGCGCGGTGGTGACCAGCGCCATCGGCTATACCTACACCTATGACACGCGGATCAGCGGTCTGAACCCGAAGGGCGGCGTGCTGCTGCGCTTCTCGCAGGATTTCGCGGGTCTGGGCGGGGACAGCCAGTATGTGATGACAACCGGCCTTGCGCTGGCCGAAACCAAGGTCATGCAGGAAGAGGTGACGCTGCGCGGCATCTTCGAGGGCGGGGTGATCACCAGCCTTGGCGGGACGACCAGCCGGTCCACCGACCGTTTCTTCGGCAACAGCAAGATCCGCGGCTTCGAGTCGAACGGGATCGGGCCGCGTGACCTGAACGTCGCCGGGCAGGACGCGCTGGGCGGCAACATCTTTGCCGTGGCGCGTTTCGAGGCGGATTTCCCGGTGGGGCTGCCCGAGGAATACGGCATCACGGGCGGTCTGTTCCTGGATGTCGGGTCTGTCTGGTCGCTGGACAACATCAATGGCGGGGCGGCCGGTCTGGACCCTGTGGATGACAGCATGAACATCCGGTCGGCTGTCGGCTTCTCGGTCTTCTGGACGACGCCGGTGGGTCCGCTGCGGCTGAACTTCTCCAAGGCCATCGCCAAGGAGGATTACGACCGCGAGCAGAGCTTCGACCTGACGATCTCGACGCAGTTCTGATGCCGTCGCGGATGGACAGGCTGGCGCGGGGCGCGGTCCTTGCGCTGGCCGCGCTGCCTGTTGCCGCGCCGCAGGTGGTAGCGCAGGAGGCGCCCGCGCTGGAGGTTCCGCAGGCGCCCGTCCTGATGGTGGACCGGAACCGTCTGCTGACGGAAACGCTGTTCGGCAAGGCGCTGGAGGCGCGGTTCCAGGCGGACAGCCAGGCGCTGATCGCCGAGAACCTGCGGCTGGAACAGGCGCTGGAGGCGGAGGAGCGCGACCTGACCGACCGGCGGGCGACGTTGCCGCCGGAGGAGTTCCAGACGCTGGCCGCCGCCTTTGACGCCAAGACCGAGGATATCCGCGCCGCGCAGGATGCCAAGTCGCGGGCCATCACGGCCAAGCGGGACGAGGACCGCCAGCGGTTCCTGCAGGCCGCCGTGCCGGTGCTGGGCGAGTTGATGCGCGAGGCGGGGGCCGTTGCGGTCTTTGACAAGGAACTGGTCATCCTGTCGCTGCGGGGCGTGGACATCACCGACGAGGCCATCGCGCGGATCGACGAGGTGCTGGGGGATGGGTCGCGGGCCGTCCCCGACGGCGGGGCGGAGCCTGCGCCGGAAAGCCCTGCGGAACCCTCGCCCTGACGGGCTGCTTGTTTCGGGCCGGACGAGTTGCTAGTCACATCCCCGCGACCTGCCGTCGAATGGAGACACCGATGACCGAAGCCGCCGCGCCGCTGAGTGCCGATCTTGACCTGATCCAGCGGATCATCCCGCACCGTTACCCGTTCCTGCTGGTGGACAAGGTGCGCGACATCGTGGTGGGCGAAAGCTGCGTGGGCATCAAGAACGTCACCATCAACGAGCCGCAGTTCACGGGGCATTTCCCGGGGATGCCGATCTTTCCCGGCGTGATGATCATCGAGGCGATGGCGCAGACGTCGGGCATCCTTGTCGGGCTGACGATGGATCTGGTGGACAAGCAGGCCAAGGTTTTCTTCATGGGCGTGGACGGGGTGAAGTTCCGCCGCAAGGTGGTGCCCGGCGATGTGCTGGAGCTGCAGTGTGAAGGCGCTGCGCGGCGGCGGGCGCGTGTGGAAATTCGAGGGCCGCGCGATGGTCGAGGGTGAGCTGGCCTGCGAGGCCACCTTCATGGCCATGTTCGACGTGCCGAAGGCGTGACGATGGGAATTCACGCCGAGGCCCGCATCCACCCTTCCGCCGTCGTCGAGGACGGCGCGGTGATCGGCGCGGGCTGCGAGGTCGGGCCGTTCTGCGTCATCGGGCCGGATGTCGTGCTGCATGACCGCGTGGTGGTGAAGAGCCATGCCGTGGTGACGGGCTGGACCGAGGTTGGGGAGGAGACGGTGATCTTTCCCTTCGCCACGGTGGGCGAGGTGCCGCAGGACCTGAAATACAGGGGCGAGAAGACGCGGCTGGTGATCGGCAAGCGCTGCCGCATCCGCGAGGCGGCGACGCTGAACCTCGGGACCGAGGGGGGCGGGGGTGTCACCACGGTCGGGGATGACGTGCTGGTCATGACGGGCGCCCATGTCGGCCATGACGCGCAGATCGGGAACCGTGTGATCCTGGTGAACCATGTCGCCATCGCGGGCCATTGCGTGCTGGGCGACGACGTGATCGTGGGCGGTCTGTCGGGCGTGCATCAATGGGTGCGGATCGGGCAGGGGGCGATCATCGGGGCGGTCACGATGGTGACGAATGACGTGATCCCCTATGGCCTTGTGCAGGCCCCGAGGGGTGAACTGGACGGGCTGAACCTTGTCGGGCTGAAGCGGCGGGGGGTGGAGCGGTCGGAGATCACCGCGCTGCGGGCTGCCTATCAGATGCTGGCGCAGGGGGAGGGGACGTTCCTTGACCGGGCGCGGCGGCTGTCGGACGAGACGGACAGCCACTATGTGCGCGAGGTGACGGAGTTCATCCTGTCGGCCTCGGATCGTTCTTTCCTGACGCCGAAATGACGCGGACGGCGATCATCGCGGGGGCGGGGGGGCTGCCTGCGGCCTTGGCTGCCGCGATGGGGGAACGGCCCTTCGTGGCGGCGCTGGAGGGGTTCGCGCCTGCCGGTCTGGCGGTGGACCTGTCGTTCCGTGTGGAGCGGCTGGTGCCTTTCCTGCGGGCGCTGGGGGATGCGGGGGTGGAACGGGTTTGCTTTGCGGGGGCGGTGCAGCGGCCGCGTCTGGACCCCGCGCTGTTCGATCCCGATACGGCGGTGATGGTGCCGCGATTGCTGGCGGCGATGGGGCAGGGGGATGATGCCACCCTGCGCGAGGTGCTGGCGATCTTTGAAGAGGCGGGGTTTGCGCTGGCGGGGGTGGAGGAGGTTGCGCCTGCGCTGGTGCCGTCGGCCGGGGTTCTTTGCGGTCAGGTGACGGAGCGGGACCGTTCGGATGCGGCCCGTGCGGCGGTGATCGTTTCGGCGCTGGGGCGTGTCGATGTCGGACAGGGGGCCGTCGTGCAGCAGGGGCTGTGTCTGGCGGTAGAGGCCCTGCCGGGGACGGATGCGATGCTGGCGGGTGTGGCGGCGATTCCGACGGGGCTGCGGCCTGCGGGGGCGCGGGGGGTCTTCTACAAGGCGCCGAAGCCCTTGCAGGACCGGCGCGTGGACCTGCCGGCCCTGGGCGTTGAGACCGTGCGGCGCGTGGCGGCGGCGGGTCTTGGCGGGATCGTGTTCGAGGCGGGCGGGGTGATCTGTCTGGACCTGCCCGCGATGGTGGCCGAGGCAGAGGCCTTGGGCCTGTTCCTCTGGGCGCGGGAGCCGTGAAGGTCTTTCTGGTCGCCGGAGAGCCTTCGGGCGACCGTCTGGGGGCGGCGCTGATGGCGGGGCTGAAGGCGCTTTCCCCCGGGGTGGAGTTTGCGGGCGTCGCGGGGCCGTTGATGCAGGCCGAGGGGATGGGGTCGCTGTTCCCGATGGAGGAGCTTTCGGTGATGGGGATCGCCGAGGTCCTGCCGAAATATTTCCACCTGAAGCGCCGGATCGCCGAGGTGGCGGAGGCTGTGGTCGCGTCGGATGCGGCGGTGCTGGTGACGATCGACTCGCCCGATTTCGGGTTGCGGGTGGCGGCTTTGGTCAAGGCGCGCAAGCCGTCGGTGCGGACGGTGCATTATGTGGCGCCGTCGGTCTGGGCCTGGCGGCCGGGGCGGGCGGCGAAGATGGCGCGGCATGTGGATCACGTGCTGGCGCTGCTGCCCTTCGAGCCGCCCTATATGCAGGCCGCCGGGATGACCTGCGATTTCGTGGGGCATCCGGTGGTGGCGGAGGCCCTGGCGTCAGAGGCGGAGCGGGCGGAATGGGCGGGGACGGGGCCCTTGCTGCTGGCGCTGCCGGGGTCGCGGCGGGGCGAGGTGGCGCGTCTGATGCCGGTGCTGGGGGAGGTCGTGGGGCGGCTGGCGGCGCGGCATCCCGGGCTGCGCGTGGCGCTGCCCACGGTGCGGGGTGTGGCGGGTCTGGTGCGCGAACTGTCCGCTGCGTGGCCCGTGATGCCCGAGATCGTGGAAGAGGCGGGGCGGAAGCGCGGGGCTTTTGCGGCGGCGGATGTGGCGGTGGCGGCGTCGGGGACGGTGTCGCTTGAACTGGCGGCGAATGGCTGTCCCATGGTCATTGCCTATGACATGCATCCACTGACGTTATGGCTGATGCGGCGGGCGGCGCTGATCGACACGGTGACTTTGGTGAACCTCGTATCCGATACGCGGGTGGTGCCGGAATTCATCGGGGATCGGTGTCGCGCAGACCTGATCGCGCCTGCGGTGGAGGCGGTGCTGGCCGATCCTTCGGGGCAGCGGGACGCGATGCGGGTGACGATGGAGCGATTGGGGGCCGGGGGAGAGCCGCCGGGGTTGAGGGCGGCGCGGTCGGTGCTGGGGGTGGTTTAGTCGCCGCTTGGGCGCGGCGCGACGCGGTTGCTTTTCGACTCCAGGCGCAACGGCTGGTTCCGGCCCGTGGCCCGTGGCCCGAAGCCACGGGCCGCGCACGTCCCGCCCCACCGGGACGTGCGCCAGAGGCGCCCGCCCCGGCGTGACGTGCGCGGCCCTGGCGGCGGAGGTTCGAATGGCTCCACTGGAGCCCTTCGAACCTCCTCGTTCTCGTTTTGAGTGGATGCTGAGCGAGGCAGAAACTCAGCCCCGCCCTTTCCAGATCCAGCCGCCGCCGAAGATGCGGCTGCCCTCCGGCGCGTAGAAGACGCAGGCCTGACCGGCGCTGACGCCATCCTCGGCGTTCAGCAGTTCCACCGTCGCCTCGGTCGCGGACAGGGGCCGGATCACCGCAGGGCGCGGCGGGCGGGTGGAGCGGACCTTGACGTTCAGGTGCCATTCGGCGCGGCTGGTCAGGGGTTCGTCGCCCAGCCAGTTGATTTCGCGCACGGGGATGGTCCGGGTGGACAAAGCCTCTTTCGGGCCGACGATCACACGGCGGGTGTCGGGGTCCAGTTTGACAACATAGAGCGGGTCGCCCAGGCCGCCGATGCCGAGGCCCTTCCTCTGGCCGATCGTGTAGTGGATCACGCCCTTGTGCGTGCCGAGGACGGTGCCCGACATGTCCACGATGTCACCCGGTTCCGCCGCGCCCGGGCGCAGCTTTTCGATGACGGCGGCGTAGTTGCCGTTCGGGACGAAGCAGATGTCCTGACTGTCGGGCTTGTCGGCCACGGGCAGGCCGTAGCGCGTGGCCAGCGCACGGGTTTCCGCCTTGGAGGCGAGGTGCCCCAAAGGGAAGCGCAGGTAGGACAGTTGTTCGGGCGTGGTGGAGAACAGGAAATAGGACTGGTCGCGGTTGGGGTCTGCGGCCATGTGCAGCTCTGCCCCCGCAAGGCCCATCTTGCGCTGGATGTAATGCCCCGTCGCCATGCAATCGGCGTCGAGGTCGCGGGCCGTCGCCAGCAGGTCCTTGAACTTCACCCGCTCGTTGCAGCGGATGCAGGGGACGGGGGTCGCGCCCGCAAGGTAGGCATCGGCGAATTCCTCGATCACCGCTTCGCGGAAGGTGTTTTCGTAGTCGAGGACGTAATGGGGAAAGCCCATGGTTTCGGCCACGCGCCGCGCGTCATGGATGTCGCGGCCCGCGCAGCAGGCGCCCTTTTTCGCCAGCGCCGCGCCATGGTCGTAGAGCTGCAGGGTGACACCCACGACATCATAGCCTTCCTCGGCCAGCATCGCGGCCACGACGGAGCTGTCCACGCCGCCGGACATGGCGACGACGACGCGGGTGTCGGCGGGGGCCTTGGGCAGGCCCAGCGAATTGAGCGGTTGGTCAAGCATGTCGGGGCCTTGGAGGAAAGCCGCAGCAATATAGGCAAATGGCGGGGCGCTACAAGAGCAGGCGCGTTCAGATTGGGTTAACGAAAGGGTGTCATGGTCGCCCCGTACGAAGGAGGGCTGCCATGTATATCAAGCGTGTCCAGGGTCCCCGCCATGTGACCCTGCCGGACGGAACCATCCTGACGCGGGGCGATCTGCCGCCGCCCGATACTCAGCGCTGGGTGGCGCGGCGCAAGGCGGTGGTGGTCAATGCCGTGTCGCACGGGCTGATCGCGCGGGACGAGGCGCTGGAACGCTATGGCCTGTCCGACGAGGAATTCGCGCTGTGGGAAGAGGCCGTGCGCAGCCACGGGACGGGCGGACTGCGGGTCACGAAGATACAGCATTACCGCATAAACTTTAGTTGAAATCGGCACAAACCTTGGCATAGTAACCAGTGTTTAACGAGTGATACGCAAAGTCGCTTTCGGGCGACCTTACGGAGAGTGACATGCGAGTACTTCTGGTGGAAGACGACCCCGCGACATCGCGGAGCATCGAACTGATGCTGACCCATGCCAACCTGAACGTGTTTTGCACCGATTTGGGCGAAGACGGGATCGATCTGGCGAAGCTCTATGATTACGATCTGATCATCCTGGACCTGAACCTGCCGGACATGAGCGGGCACGAGGTGCTGCGCCAGCTGCGCATGGCCAAGATCGAGACGCCGATCCTGATCCTGTCCGGTTCCGACGATGCCGACAGCAAGATCCGCGGTTTCGGCTTCGGCGCGGATGACTACCTGACCAAGCCCTTCCACCGCGAGGAACTGATCGCCCGCATCCATGCGATCATCCGGCGGTCCAAGGGCCATTCGCAATCCGTCATCCGGACCGGCCGCGTCAACGTGAACCTCGACGCGAAGTCGGTGGATGTGGACGGCAAGACGGTGCATCTGACCGGCAAGGAATACCAGATCGTCGAACTCCTCAGCCTGCGAAAGGGCACGACCCTGACGAAGGAGATGTTCCTGAACCACCTTTACGGCGGCATGGACGAGCCGGAGCAGAAGATCATCGACGTCTTCATCTGCAAGCTGCGAAAGAAGCTGGCAGAGGCGACAGGGGGCGAGAATTACATCGATACGGTCTGGGGGCGCGGCTATGTGATGCGCGATCCGGTGCCTGAAATCGCCCATCGCCGCGTCTCCATCGCCGCGGCAAGCTGAGGCGGACGCCCTCTCGCCGCTGGACGAGGGGCTGCCTGCCGCCTAAACCAAGGGGGCAGGCAGGGGGGCGCGGGATGGCGGTCGAGAAGGCAGTGGCAGCTTTGACGGAAGCCGAGGCGCGGCAGGAACTGGCGCGTCTGGCGGATGTGATCGGTGCCGCCAATGCCGCCTATCACACGCAGGACGCGCCCGAGATTTCGGACGCGGAATACGACGCGTTAAAGCGCCGCAATGCCGAGATCGAGGCGCGGTTTCCGGCGTTGAAGCGGGCGGACAGCCCGTCCGACATCGTGGGCGGTGCCGTGGCCGAAGGGTTCGGCAAGGTCCGGCACGAGGTGCGGATGCTGTCGCTGGAAAACGCCTTTGAAGACGGCGACGTGGCCGAATTCGATGCGCGGGTGCGGAACTTCCTGGGGACGGCAGGGCGCATCGCCTATACGGCAGAGCCGAAGATCGACGGTCTGTCCCTGTCGCTGCGCTATGAGCGGGGCGTTCTGGTGCAGGCCGCAACCCGGGGCGATGGCGAGGTGGGCGAGAATGTCACCGACAATGCCCGCACCATCGCCGATATCCCCCAGCGGCTGCAGGGCGCGCCGGAGGTGTTCGAGGTGCGGGGCGAGGTCTATATGTCCCATCCCGACTTCGCGGCGCTGAACGAACGGCAGGCGCTGACGGGGGGGAAGGTCTTTGCCAACCCGCGCAATGCGGCGGCGGGGTCGCTGCGGCAACTGGATGCCGGCATCACGGCGGCGCGGCCGCTGCGGTTCTTTGCCTATAGCTGGGGGTCCCTGTCGGAGCCGCTGGCCACGACGCAGTTCGGTGCCATCGCGCGGCTGGCGGCGCTGGGATTCCAGACCAATCCGCTGACGGTCCTCTGCGCGGGGCCGGAGGAGATGCTGGCGCAGTACCGCCGGATCGAGGCGATGCGGGCAAGCCTCGGCTATGACATCGACGGGGTGGTGTACAAGGTGGATGACCTGTCGCTGCAGGGGCGGCTGGGGTTCCGGTCCACCACGCCGCGCTGGGCCATCGCGCACAAGTTTCCGGCGGAACTCGCCTGGACGCGGCTGGAGGCGATCGACATCCAGGTGGGCCGGACGGGGGCGCTGTCGCCCGTGGCGCGGCTGGCGCCGGTGACGGTGGGCGGCGTGGTGGTGTCGAACGCGACGCTGCACAACGAGGATTACATCGCGGGGCGGGATTCACGGGGCGAGGTGATCCGCGAGGGCAAGGATATCCGCGTCGGGGACTGGGTGCAGGTCTATCGGGCGGGGGATGTGATCCCGAAGGTCGCGGATGTGGATATGGCGCGGCGGCCGGACGGGGCGGTGCCCTATGTCTTTCCGCATCTCTGCCCGGAATGCGGGTCTGCGGCGGTGCGCGAGGAGGGGGATTCGGTGCGCCGCTGCACCGGCGGGCTGATCTGTCCCGCGCAGGCGGTGGAGCGGCTGGTGCATTTCGTGTCGCGGTCGGCCTTCGACATCGAGGGGCTGGGGCGCAAGCAGGTGGAGATGTTCTTTGCCGATGCCGTCCTGCCGGTGCGGGAGCCTGCGGATATCTTCACGCTGGAGGCGCGGGATACGGCCAACCCCCTGCAGAAGCTGCGGAACCGCGAGGGGTTCGGCGAGAAGTCGGTGACGAACCTCTGGGCCGCGATCCGCGAGCGGCGGCGGATACCGCTGGCGCGGCTGATCTTCGCGCTGGGGATGCGCCACGTGGGTGAGGTGGCGGCGCAGGATCTGGCGCGGCATTACGGGTCGTGGGAGGCGCTTGTCGCGGCGGTCGATCTGGCGCGGCCTGCGGCGCTGGCGCATCGGGCGGCGGATGAGGCGGAGCTGGAAGAGCGGGCGGCCGCGGCGGCGGAAGGGCGGCGCGTGCGGGCCAAGGAGGCGCGGGAGCGGGCGGTGGCTGCGCTGGACGTGCCGGAGGAGTCCGCTGCGGCGTGGCGCGAGCTGATCACGGGCGACGGGATCGGGCCGGTGCTGGCGCTGTCGCTGTCCGATACGCTGGCGAATGCGGAGGAGCGGGCCTCGGTCGAACGGCTGGTGGCGCATCTGGAGGTGTTGCCGCCCGAGGCGCGGGCGACGGAATCGCCGGTTGCCGGCCTGACGGTGGTGTTCACCGGCACGCTGGAGAAGATGACGCGGGCCGAGGCGAAGGCGCGCGCCGAGGCTTTGGGGGCGAAGGTGGCGGGATCGGTTTCCGCCAAGACCGACCTGCTGGTTGCGGGACCCGGCGCGGGGTCGAAGGCCAAGGATGCCGAGCGGCTGGGCGTGCGGATGATCGACGAGGACGGGTGGCTGGCCCTGATCGGGGAAGCATGACCCGCCCGCCCGAGCTTTTCCCCCTGTTCGCGGAGCTGGAAACGCTGGAGGGCGTGGGGGAGAAGACGGCCAAGGCCATGGCCGGGCTGGGGGTGGAGCGGCCTAAGGACCTGCTGTTCCTGCTGCCCCATTCCGGCGTGGACCGGGCGCGGAAGGCATCCGTCCGCGACGTGGTGCCGCCCTGCACTGTGACGGTGGAGGTGGAGGTCGGGGCGCATTTTCCGCCGCGTGTGAAGGGCAAGCCCTATCGGGTGATGGTGCGGGACGCGGCGTTGGAGTTTCCCCTGGTCTTTTTCCACGCGCGGGGGGATTTCCTGCAAAGGCTGTTGCCGACGGGGCAGCGGCGGCTGGTGTCCGGCAAGGTGGAGCTTTTCGACGGGGTGGCGCAGATGGTCCATCCCGACCATGTGCTGCGGCCGGAAGAGGCGGGGGAGTTGCCGGCCTTTGAACCTGTCTATCCCTTGACGGCGGGGGTGACGCAGAAGGTCTTGGCGAAGGCGGTGGCCGGGGCGGTGAACCGGGCGCCGGTGCTGCCGGAATGGATCGACGGGCCCTTGCTGGCGCGGGAGGGGTGGCCGTCGTGGCAGGAGGCGGTGCGGGCGGTCCATGCGCCCAAGGGGGCGGCGGAGATCGCGCCCACCCATCCGGCGCGGCAGCGGCTGGCCTATGACGAATTGCTGGCGCATCAGCTGACGCTGGCTTTGGCGCGGGCGACCCTGCGCAAGCAGAAGGGGGTGGCGACGGTCGGCGACGGGCGGCTGAGGGCGCGGGTGGTGGCGGGGCTGCCCTATGCGCTGACGGGTGCGCAGGCGCGGGCAGTGGCCGAGATCGCGCAGGACATGGAAGGTCCGTTCCGCATGAACCGCCTGTTGCAGGGCGATGTGGGGGCGGGGAAGACGCTGGTCGCCTTCCTTGCGCTGCTGGTCGCGGTGGAGGCGGGCGGGCAGGGGGTGATGATGGCGCCCACCGAGATCCTCGCGCGGCAGCATTTCGCGGGGCTGGAGCCGCTGGCTGCGGCGGCGGGGATGCGGCTGGAACTGCTGACGGGCCGCGACAAGGGGGCGGAGCGGGCGGCGAAGCTGCGCGATCTGGCCGAGGGGCGGATTGCCGTTCTGGTGGGCACCCATGCGGTGTTCCAGAAGGATGTGGTCTTTGCCGATCTGCGGCTGGCGGTGGTGGATGAACAGCACCGTTTCGGCGTGGCGCAGCGGATGGAACTGGGTGCGAAGGGGGCGGCCACCGATACGCTGGTGATGACGGCGACGCCCATCCCGCGGTCGCTGGCCCTGGCGACCTATGGCGACATGGATGTCTCCGTGCTGGACGAAAAGCCGCCGGGGCGGAAGCCGGTGCGGACGGCGCTTGTGTCCACGGGGCGGATGGACGAGGTGGTGGGGCATCTGCAGAAGGCGGTGGCCGAGGGGCGGCAGGCCTATTGGGTCTGCCCGCTGGTCGAGGAGTCCGAAGTGCTGGACTATGCCAGCACCGAGGCGCGGTTCCAGCATCTGCGCGCCGCGCTGGGGGATGTGGTGGGGATGGTGCATGGCCAGATGCCGCCGGCCGAGAAGGATGCGGCGATGGCGCGGTTCGTGGCGGGGGACACGAAGGTGCTGGTGGCGACGACGGTGATCGAGGTGGGGGTGAACGTGCCCAATGCGTCGATCATGGTGATCGAACGGGCAGAGACATTTGGCCTTGCGCAGTTGCACCAGTTGCGGGGGCGTGTGGGGCGGGGGGCGGCGGAGTCCACCTGCCTGCTGATGTATCAGGCGCCGTTGAGCGAGGGGGGCGAGCGGCGTCTGAAGGTGCTGCGCGACACCGAGGACGGGTTCAGGATCGCCGAGGAGGACCTTGCGATGCGGGGGGCGGGCGATCTGATCGGGACGGCGCAATCGGGGCTGCCCCGGTTCCGCGTGGCCGATCTGGAGCGGCAGGGGGCGCTGATGGCGGTGGCGCAGAGCGATGCGCGGCGGCTGCTGGCGGATGACCCGTCCTTGACCGGGCCACGGGGGAAGGCGGCGCGGATGCTGCTGTGGCTCTTGGATCAGGACCGGGCGATACGGTTGATCGGGGTCGGGTGAGGCGGGCGGCGGCCCCCCACCCTCTCCCTCCCCCCGAGGGGGGAGGGAAGCGCCCCGGGTCGGATGTTCCGCTATTGATCGCAGATGTTCTTAAAAAGTTCTTGCACGAATCGCTGCGGGATGAGAACAAATAAGAAACGAATCCAATGGAGGTGACGATGCTGACGGATATGAAGGATATTCTTTCCCGCTCTCGTGCGACCGTGATCGAGGACACGGTCGGGGTGGTGACGCTCTTCTCCATGCTGGTGGTGTGCCTGCACGTCTTTTCTGCCTGACTTCTGCCTGCGCTTTGTTCTGTCGCGCCTGTCCCCAAGTGGCGCGCGGATGGCTGACCTGCCTGTCCGGATCGAACGAAGTCACTGACCGCCGCCGTCGATGGACGCGCGGCGGTTTTTTCATGTGCCGGTAAAGGGCAGGTGAAGGCTCAGCCCGCAGCGCGGGCCTTCAGCGCCTCGTCCATCGCGGCGAGGGTGGCGTCGAGGGCGAGCAGGATGGAGGCGTGGCGGTTGGCGTAGTCGCGGGCGGGCAGCAGCACCCCGAGTCCGTCGAAGGGCGCCGAGGGGGCGGGGCCGCCGCGTTTCAGCATCGCTTCCAGTTCGGCGCGGGCCTTGGCGATTTCGTCGCGGCTGCGCCCGGGGGCGGCGCGGCCCGAGACGGAGGCGGAGGCCTGACCGAGGGCGCAGGCCTTCACGTCCTGCCGGTAATCGGCGATGCGGTCGCCGTCGAGGGTGAGGTCCACGGTGACGGTGGAGCCGCAGAGGGGCGAGCGTTTCTTCGCGGTGCCGTCGGGGTGCGGCAGGCGGCCGGTCAGGGGCATGTCGGCGGCCAGTTCGAGGATGCGGCCCGAGTAGAGCTTGACGAGGTCGCTGTCGCTCATGGCTTTTCCTTTCGCTGCATCGCCCTTAGATAGACCCGTCCGCCGCCCCTGCCAAGGAGAAGGCCCATGCGCTTTGACCCTGCAAGCCTAAAGTATGATGCCAACGGGTTGATCCCCTGCATCGCGCAGGACCATCTGTCGGGCGAGGTGCTGATGATGGCGTGGATGAATGTGCAGGCCGTGGCGCGGACGCTGGAGAGCGGGCGTGTCACCTATTGGAGCCGGTCGCGCGGGGCCTTCTGGGTGAAGGGCGAGACGTCGGGCCATGTGCAGCGGCTGGTCGAGTTGCGGGTGGATTGCGACCGCGACGCGCTGCTGGCGCTGGTGGAGCAGGAGGGGCCGGCCTGCCACACGAACCGGCGGTCCTGTTTCTATACGGCGCTGCGCGACGGGGACGAGGTCGTGATCTCGGACTCGATGCCGTGAAGGAAGGGGGCGCTCGCGCCCCCTCTTGGCCGCAGGCGGCCAATTCACCCCCTGAGGATATTTGGGAACGGATGAAGCGGCGGGTCAGAGTCCGGCCATGCGGCGGATGTCCTGCGGGGTGGCGCCATCGGCGCGGTATTTCGTGATGGCGCGGGCGTCGTCGCGTTTGGCCAGGCGTTTGCCCCGGTCGTCGCGGATCAGGCGGTGGTGGTGGTAGATGGGGGTGGGCAGGCCGAGGAGGCGCTGCAGGATCACCTGTATGGCGGTGAAGTCGAAGAGGTCATCCCCCCTTATGACATGGGTGATGTTCTGGTCCGCGTCATCGAGGGCCGAGGCGAGGAAATAGGCCACGATATCCTCGCCCTTGCGGGAGAGGACCACGTCGCCGATCTGGTTCAGCGCGGTGTGGCGGTCGATGCGGTGGTGGCCTTGATGGGCGGGGCCGGTTTCGGTGAAGGTGGGCGTGTCGGGCAGGGCGTCGAGGGCGGCGGCAAGGTTCAGGCGCAGGGCGTCGCCGGGTTTGCGGTCGGACATGGGGCGGTGGCGGCAGGTGCCGGGGTAGAGGTTGAACGCGACGCCTTCCTGCGGGGCCGAAAGCGCGGCGCGGATGTCGGCGCGGGTGCAGGAGCAGGGGTAGAGCAGGCCGCGATCCGCCAGCGGTCCGAGGCGGGCGTTGTAGTAGGCGATCTTGTCGGACTGGCGGTGGACGGGGCCGTCCCATGTCAGTCCGAGCCATGTCAGGTCTTCCACGATCTGCGCCTCCCATTCGGGGCGGCAGCGGTCGAGGTCGGTGTCTTCCATGCGCAGGAGGAAGTGCCCGCCTGCGGCGCGGGCCATGTCATGGGCGAGGATGGCGGAATAGGCGTGGCCGAGGTGCAGGGGGCCGGTGGGGGACGGGGCGAAGCGGGTGGTGAACATCGCCTTGCGCCGACCTATTGCGCGGCAAGCCAGCCGGTGAAGCTGTCCTTGGCGCGGTCGGTATAGGCCTTGTAGCGGTCCTTGCGGCCCTTGCGGCCACCCTTGGCATCGATGGGGGGGAAGAGGCCGAAGTTGACGTTCATGGGCTGAAAGGTCTTGGCCTCCGCCCCGCCGGTGATGTGGGTGACGAGGGCACCCATGGCGGTGTCGGGCGGAGGCGGGGGCAGGTCGCGGCCGAGGAGCTGGCTTGCTGCCATGCGGCCGGCGAGGAGGCCCATGGCGGCGGATTCGACATAGCCTTCGACGCCCGTGACCTGCCCGGCGAAGCGGATGCCGGGGCGGGATTTCAGGCGCATTCGGTCATCGAGCAGGGTGGGCGAGTTGATGAAGGTGTTGCGGTGGATGCCGCCGAGGCGGGCGAAGGAGGCGTTTTCGAGCCCGGGAATGGTTTTGAAAACAGCGGTTTGCGCACCGTACTTCATCTTGGTCTGGAAGCCCACGATGTTGTAGAGCGTGCCCAGTTTGTTGTCGCGGCGCAGTTGGACCACGGCATAGGGTTTGACGTCGGGGCGGTGCGGGTTGGTCAGTCCCACCGGCTTCATCGGGCCGAAGCGCAGGGTTTCGCGGCCGCGTTCGGCCATCACCTCGATCGGCAGGCAGCCGTCGAAATAGCCTGCGGTTTCGCCTTCGTGGAATTCGGTTTTCTCGGCTGCCAGCAGGGCGTCGATGAAGGCGTCGTATTGGGCCTTGTCCATCGGGCAGTTCATGTAGGCGGTCTGTTCCTCGACCGTTTCGCCCTTGTCGTAGCGGGACTGCATCCAGGCGACGGACATGTCCACGCTTTCGGCATAGACGATCGGGGCGATGGCGTCGAAGAAGGCGAGGCTGTCGGCGCCGGTGGCGGCGCGGATGCTTTCGGCCAGCGCGCCGGAGGTGAGGGGGCCGGTGGCGACGATCCAGTGACCGGAGGTGGGGAGTTCGCGGATCTCGCCCTCCTCCACCGTGATCAGGGGATGGTTGCGGATGGCGCGGGTGACGGCTTCGGCGAAGGGGTCGCGGTCCACGGCCAAGGCGCCCCCTGCGGGGAGGCGGTGGGCGCGGGCGGTCTGCATGATGAGGCCGTCGGCGGCGCCCATTTCCCAGTGCAGGAGGCCCACGGCGTTGCGTTCGTCATCGTCGGAGCGGAAGGAGTTGGAACAGACCATCTCGGCCAGGTGCCCCGTGCGGTGGGCGAAGGTGCCGACTTGGGGGCGCATCTCGTGCAGGATGACGGGGACGCCCATCCGGGCGGCCTGCCAAGCGGCCTCGGACCCGGCCATGCCGCCGCCGATGATGTGGAGTGGTTCTGTCATGGCGTCGGATTTAGGGGGTTTCGGGGGAAGGGAAGTCCCCCCCTCTCCCCGGCCCTCGTCCCCCGTGGGGGAGAGGGGGAGGCGCGTCAGGCCTTGTCGAGGGCGAGTTTGCCCGCGCCGTGGATGGCGAACATCAGGAGGCCGCCCGCGATGGCGAGGTTCTTCAGGAACATCGCGGCCTGCATCTGGTCGGCGAAGTTGAAGTGGTAGAGGACGGCCGCGACCACGCAGAAGGCGGCGGTGGCAAGGGCCACGATGCGGGTCTTGTAGCCGATGATCAGCAGGAGGCCGACCGCCACCTCGAACAGGATCGCGGGCCAGGCGAGGAAGGCGGGCAGGCCGCCGGAGGTAAGGTATTGGGTGAAGCCTTCGACGCCACCGAGCTTGCCGAGACCGGCAAGGAGGAAGAGGAGGCCAATGAAGACGCGGCCGACGAGGGGGCCGTAGCTGTTCAGTGCTTGCATTGTGGGTTTCCTGTCCCTGTTACATCACAACCGGCGCGCAACTGCCGGTTGGGGAAGGCTAACCTGACTCTGCCGCGCACCAAATAGCGAAGCGCGCAAGGGGGCTGTGCGGCGGTGCAGAGGTCAGCGGAACAGGCGCTGGCGGGTTTCGGCGGTATAGGCGGCGGGATCTTCGGGGTGGATGCCCAGTTCCGCCAGTTTCAGGAAGAAGCCCTGTGCGGGAAGGCCGCCCGACAGCCGCCCTTCCAGCAGGGCGGCGCGTTGGGGGGTGCCTGCGGCGGCGTCCTGTTCCATGAGGCGTTCGAGGGCGGTCGTCAGGTCTGCGACGCGCCAGCCCATGTCGCGGGCCAGCGCGCCGTAAGTCGTTGTTTTCCCTTGCGCGGCAAGGTCTGCCAGCCGCGCCTCGAGGTCACTCATCGCCCTGTTCGGCGACGCGGGCGACGGAGACCACCTCTTCATCCGCGCCGACGTTGAACACCTTTACGCCACCGGCAGAGCGGGAGCGGAAGCTGATCTGGTCCACGGGGACGCGGATCGACTGGCCGGTGGAGGTGGCGAGCATGATCTGGTCGGACATTTCCACGGGGAAGGAGGCGACGAGCTTGCCGCCGCGCATCGCTCCGTCCATCGCCTTGACGCCCATGCCGCCGCGCCCGCGCACGGGGTAGCCATGGGAGGAGGAGAGCTTGCCCGAACCGCCTGCGGTGATTGTCAGGATCAGGTCTTCGGCGGCGGACATTTCGGCGTAGCGTTCGGTGGACAGCTGGCCGAGCGCCGCGTTGACGGTTTCTTCATCCTCGTCTGCCTCGGCGTCGTCTTCCACCGCGCCGGCCATGAGGCGGCGCTGTTTGAGGTAGGCTTCGCGTTCTTCGGGCGTGGCTTCGAAATGGCGGATGATGGCCATGGACACGACCTTGTCGCCTTCCGCAAGACGGATGCCGCGCACGCCGGTGGACCCGCGGGATTTGAAGACGCGGATATCGGTCGTGGGGAAGCGGATGGCGCGACCGCCTGCCGTCACCAGCATGACATCGTCATTCTCATCCGCGATGGCGGCGTTCACGAGGGACACGCCTTCGGGCAGTTTCATCGCGATCTTGCCGTTGCGCATGACGTTGGTGAAGTCCGACAGGTCGTTTTGGCGGACGTCGCCGTCCGAGGTGGCGAAGACGATCTGCAGCTTGTCCCAGTCGGCTTCGGGCACGTCCACGGGCATCAGGGCCGCGATGGAGACGCCGTTCTGGATCGGCAGGATGTTGACGATGGCCTTGCCCTTGGCCGTGCGGCCGGCAAGCGGGAGGCGCCATGTCTTCATCTTGTAAACCATGCCGTCGGTCGTGAAGAACAGCAGGTGGGTGTGGGTGTTGGCGACGAAGAGGGTGGTGACGACGTCGTCCTCTTTCGTCTGCATGGAGGCAAGGCCCTTGCCGCCCCGGTTCTGCGACCGGAATTCGGCAAGCGGCGTGCGCTTGATGTAGCCGCCGGAGGTGATGGTGACGACCATATCCTCGCGTTCGATGAGGTCCTCATCCTCCATGTCGCCGGACCAGTCCTGGATTTCCGTGCGGCGGGGGACGGCGAAGGCGGCTTTCACTTCGCGGAGTTCATCCGAGATGATGGCCATGATGCGGTCGCGGGAGGAGAGGATATCGAGGTAATCCTTGATCTTCGCGGCCAGTTCTTCGAGTTCGTCGGTGACTTCCTTGACGCCGAGCGCGGTGAGGCGTTGCAGGCGGAGGTCGAGGATGGCGCGGGCCTGAGCCTCGGACAGGTTGTAGGTGCCGTCATCGTTCATCGTATGCGACGGGTCGTCGATCAGGCGGATATAGGCCGCGATGTCGGCGGCGGGCCAGCGGCGGGTCATCAGCTTGTCCCGTGCCTCGGCGGCGTCGGCGGAGGCGCGGATGGTGCGGACGACTTCATCCACGTTGGACACGGCGACGGCGAGGCCGCAGAGGATATGCGACCGTTCGCGGGCCTTGCGCAGTTCGAAGGCGGTGCGGCGGGCCACCACTTCCTCGCGGAAGGTGATGAAATGCGTGAGGAAATCGCGCAGGCCCAGTTGTTCCGGGCGGCCGCCGTTCAGCGCCAGCATGTTGCAGCCGAAGGAGGTCTGCATGGGGGTGAAGCGGTAGAGCTGGTTCAGGACGACGTCGGGGGTGGCGTCGCGTTTCAGCTCGATCACCACGCGCACGCCGATGCGGTCGGATTCGTCTGCGACGCCCGAGATGCCTTCGATCTTCTTGTCGCGGACCATTTCGGCGATCTTTTCGATCATGGAGGCCTTGTTCACCTGATAGGGAATCTCATCCACGATGATGGCGAAGCGATCCTTACGAATTTCTTCCACCCGCGTTTTGGCGCGGATGATGACGCTGCCGCGCCCTTCCAGATAGGCCTTGCGGGCGCCGGAGCGGCCGAGGATCACGCCGCCCGTGGGGAAGTCGGGGGCGGGGATGATTTCCATCAGGGCTTCGGTCGAGAGGTCGGGGTTTTCGATCAGGGCGAGCGTGCCGTCGATCACTTCGCCGAGGTTGTGGGGCGGGATGTTGGTGGCCATGCCGACCGCGATGCCGCCCGCGCCGTTGACCAGCATGTTGGGGAAGCGGGCGGGAAGGACGGTGGGTTCGCGGTCCTTGCCGTCGTAATTGTCCTGGAATTCAACGGTTTCCTTGTCGATATCGGCCAACAGGAAGGCGGCGGGTTTGTCCATCCGCACTTCGGTGTAGCGCATGGCGGCGGCGGCATCGCCGTCCATGGAGCCGAAGTTGCCCTGACCGTCGAGGAGTTTCAGCGACATCGAGAAGGGCTGCGCCATGCGCACCAGCGCGTCGTAGATCGCCGAGTCGCCGTGGGGGTGGTATTTCCCCATCGTGTCGCCCACCGGTCTTGCGGATTTGCGGTAAGGTTTGTCGTGGGTGTTGCCGGATTCCTGCATCGCGAAAAGGATGCGGCGGTGGACCGGTTTCAGGCCGTCGCGCAGGTCGGGGATGGCGCGGCTGACGATCACGCTCATGGCGTAGTCGAGATAGGCGGTCTTCATCTCGTCCGCGATGGAGACCTGGGGGCCGTGCCACGGGTTCTTGGGCGCGGATTCTTCGGCGTTTTCAGGGGTTTCCGGGGTGTCGTTCACGTGAGCCTCTGACTTCCGGCGCGGGGCCTATATCTTGTTGCGCGGGACCTTACACCATCCTGCATCTTGGGTGCAATGCGCGATGGGCCGGGGTTTTGGCAGTAGGGGTGGGAGAGTGCCAACATATTGAAATCGTTGCGGGAAATTCCGAATCGCGGCAGCATTCCCGCATGGGGGCAAGCAGGGAGGCGCGCATGACCCTTGGGACGACCCGCAGCGAGACGGAGCTTATGCTGAAGGGATACGGGCTGACGACGGCGGAAATCTTCTACCGGATGCCGGATTATCGCAGTGTTCTCAATACCTTCGTGTGGCAGCACTATGATCTGGCGCCGGATTATCCGGAGCTTTTCCGCTTCATCGAGTTCTGGCAGGAAAAGATCGAGGGGCCGCTGCATTCGGTGCGGTTCACGCATCGCAAGCTGATCTCGGCGGGGGAATGGCGGAACGTGGTGGGGGAATTCCGGCTGCACTGACTGTGCCGGATGTTGTGCCGCGTTCTGTACTGCAAACTGTCAGCACGCAGCGGGCTGTGGGTTGGCGATTAGATAACCTTGTTGGGGCGCGGGTGGCAGGGTGAAACCGTACTTCGCGGATTGGGCGCAAGGGCGCGCGAAAGGCCCCGGTGGGGCGTTTCGCGTGACCGCCGGTAGGGGTGCGCATGACACGCCGGGGCGGGCG
>AYNO01000007.1 GCA_000500915.1 Rhodobacter sp. CACIA14H1 | reverse complement strand
AGCCGACGTTCAGCCCTCCTGCGGCGCGGCAGGCTGTTTGCCTATGCGGTAAGTCGAGGTCGACCCTAAGCGGACACTGTCATGGACGACCGCGCGCCTGTCTGGACAGGTTCGACTAGGTCCCCAAGTCCCTGCTTCGCTCGCGCGACCAGGTCAGCAGCAGATGGTCTATCATCAGCCCGATGAAGGCCACTGCGAAGCCCAGTGTGAGGCCCTTGCCGACGTCGGTGGTCGACAGGGCGCGCTGCATCTCCTGACCGAGGTCCTGCGTGCCGATGAAGGCCGCGATGATGACCATGAACAGGGCGAACATCACGGATTGGTTCGCCCCGACCAGAAGGGTCGGCACGGCAAGCGGCATCTTCACCTTCCACAGCAGTTGGCGGCGGTTGGCGCCCGACATCTCGGCCGCCTCGATCACTTCCGGGGGGACGTTGCGCAGGCCTTCGATGGTGTAGCGGACGATGGGGACTGTGGCGAAGACCATGACGGCGGCGACCACGGCCACGTCGTTCACCCCGAAAAGCATGATGACGGGGATCAGATAGATGAAGCTGGGAAAGGTCTGCAGCGTGTCGCAGACCAGCAGCACGCGGGCGGCGCGGGCGGGGCGGGCCGCGCCGAAGATACCCAGCGGCAGGCCCACGGCAAGGGCGAGTGCGACGGAGACGGCCAGCATGTATACGGTGATCATCGCGCGGTCCCACCAGCCCGACAGGGCGATGGGCAGGAAGAAGGCGAGGCAGAACAGCGCCGATCTTTGCCCGCCGACCCGCCAGCCCACGGCCGCGAGGAAGGTCAGAACGGCCAGCACCGGCAGGGCGAGGAAGCCGTCGCGCAGCGGGATCAGGACCCATGTGATCAGGAACCAGCGCAGCCAGTCCGTGACGGGCGAAATCAGGACGATGAATTCGTTCATGAAGGCATCGACGGGGCCTGCGAGGCTGAGGGCCTGTTTGCGTTCGACCTCGACGAAATAGGGGTGGAGTTGGGCGAGGATGGTCCCTGCAATCAGGATGCCCAGCCAGATCAGCAGCATCCGGTGGCGGGCAGCGAACGACGCGCCCACTTCGTGGTGGACGGGTTGGCGATGCGCCCATGCCTTGGACAGGCGGTCCAGAACGACCGCGAGAAGGACGATGGTTACGCCGATCTCGACCGACAGGCCGATCTTCAGGGCTTGCAGCAGTTGCAGGAGTTTCTGCCCCAGACCCGGCATCCCGATGAAGGAGGCAAGGACCACCATGGCGAGGCTTTGCATGATCACCTGATTGACCCCGATCAGCAGTTCGGTCCGCGCGGCAGGCAGGCGTACGCGCGTCATCAGTTGCAGGCGGTTGGTGCCGCACATCTTCCCGGCCTCGATGATTTCGGGAGACACGGCACGCAGGCCGAGGATCGTCATGCGGATCATGGGCGGGACAGAGAAGATGATGGTCACGATGGCCCCGGCCTTGGGCCCCACGCCGATGAAGACGACGACAGGGATCATGTAGGCGAAGTGGGGCATCGATTGCGCGATGTTCAGCAGCGGGTTCAGAATCCGCTCCACGCCGCGCCAGCGCCATGCCGCCATGCCGAAGACAAGGCCCAGCAGCACCGAAAGCGGGGCAGCAACGACGATGACGGACAGCGTCTCCATCGCCCATTTCCATTGGCCCATGACGGCGATCCAGACGAACGTGCCACCCGAGAGTAGCGCCAGCCGCCAGCCGCCCAGCACATGGCCGACGAGCGCCATAGTGCCGGCGATCACCACCCACGGGATCGGCCCGAGTCCAGGCCAGCGCGATTTTCCGTAAAGCAGGTTCGCGGTCACATCGAGGAGGAATTCGACCGCCTCGGCAAAGGCGCGGGTGAAGGCCATCAGTCCCAGATCGTCGCGCAGGAAGGCAAAGCCCGCGTTGATCCAGTCTGCAAATGGAAGAACCATGCCGTCGGGCAGGCGCATGACCCAGTCGGGCAGCAGGCCCTTCAGCAAGACCAGCGCCACAGCGGTGATCAGCAGGCCGCGGGCAACGGTGATCCGAACGGGGCGCAGCCCATTCCTGGCGACACGCACCTCCATCATAACACCGACCCCGGCTCGGCCGGGCCGAGGAGGATGTCCACCGCCGCCTCGCGGTCCATCAGCCCGACCAGCGCGCCGTCGCGCCCCGCCACGGGGATGCGGGCGCGCGGATCGCAGAGCAGCATCCGCGCCAGACCGTGCAGAGTTTCATCCGCTGCGACGGGCTGACCTTCCACCTGCGCGCCCGATGCGGGCTGCGCCAGCGCCCCGGCGCGCACGACACGCGACCGGTCGACCGCCGAGGTGAACTTGGCCACGTACCCGGTGGCGGGGGTCATGACGATGCGTTCGGGCGTGTCGCATTGTTCGACCGCCCCGTCCTTCATGATCGCGATGCGGTCGGCCAGTCGCAGCGCCTCGTCGAAGTCGTGGGTGATGAAGACGATCGTCTTGGCCATCATCCCCTTGAGCCGCAGGAACTCATCCTGCATCTCCCGCCGGATCAGCGGGTCGAGGGCGGAGAAGGGTTCGTCGAGGAACCAGATGTCGGGTTCAACGGCCAGCGAGCGGGCGATGCCCACGCGCTGCTGCTGGCCGCCGGAGAGTTCGCGGGGAAAATAGCCCTCGCGTCCCTTCAAGCCCACCAGCGACAGCATCTCGGACGCGCGGGCGATGCGCGAGGCGCGGTCCTGTCCGCGCATTTCCAGCGGGAAGGCCACGTTTTCCAGCGCGGTGCGGTGGGGAAGCAGGCCGAAGCTCTGGAACACCATGCCCATCTTGCGGCGGCGCAGGTCGATCAGGTCGGTTTCCGACAGCTGGCCGATGTCGCGCCCTTCGACCGTCACCGCGCCTGCCGTGGCGTCGATAAGGCGGGCGAGGCACCGGACCAGCGTGGACTTGCCGGACCCGGACAGGCCCATGACCACCAGCATCTCGCCCTTGCGGATATCGAGCGACACGTCGCGCACGGCGGCGACATGGCCGCTGCGGCGCAACTCCTCGACCGTGGTGCGGGGGGTGAGGGTCAGCCGTTCGGCACCGTCGCCGAAGACCTTCCACAGGTTCTTGCAGGAAATGACCATGTCCCGATCCGCCACGCGCGTCTCCGTCCGGAAAAGGCCACCCGGTCGGACCGGGTGGCAAGTTGAGGATGTGGTCACCCGCGGGGTGACCGGGAGAAGCTTTGGCGGATCATTCGGTCCAGGATTTCCAGACCGCTTCGTTCGCTTCCAGCCATGCGGTTGCGGCGTCTTCGGGTTCCATCCCGTCGACATCGACCAGTTTCGCCATCTCGGCGATCTGGGCGTTCGTGAAGTTGACCTTCTGAAGCGTGGCATAGGCAGTGGGCCACTTGTCCTTCATCCCGTCCCACGCGGCGATCTTCAGATAGCCGTTGGCGGGATTGCCGCAGTCATAGGTCTTGTCGGGATGCAGGCCGACCGCCGGGTCCTTGTCGCAGCCCGCTTCCCATGCCGGGAATTCCACGAATTCACCCGGCCAGACCGCTTCGGCGAAGTTGGGCGTCCAGTTGAACAGGACGATGGGCGTCTTGTCCTTTTCTGCCGCCGCGATTTCGGCCCAGAGCGCCGCAGCCGACCCCGCATTGACCACGACGAAGTTCATGCCCAGCGCATCGACCTTTTCCTGATCGTGCTTCAGCCAGTCCACCGGACCGCCGAGGAATCGGCCTTTGTCGCCGGTTTCGGGGGTGGCGAATTTCGCCGCGCAGTCGTTTAGCGCCTGCCAGTCGGGCAGGCCGGGGCAGGCTTCCTTGGTCCACATCGGATACCACCAATCCTCGCGCGTGACGGCGGTATGGGTGGCGACGTCATGGATGCCGCCCTTTTCGACGGCGGCGGTGAAGGATGCGCCGAAGGCACCTTCCCAGACTTCCAGTTCCAGCGTCGCGTCGCCCAGACGCACGGCTTCGTAGACCGCCTGGCTGTCGGTCGAGACGTATTCGACGGAATTGCCCATCGACTCGAACATCTGGCCCACCACGTTGCTCATCACGATCTGGCTGGACCAGTTGTGCGTCGGGATGATGATCGGGTCCGGCGAATCCTCAGCGAAGGCCCCGCCAGATACCACTCCGCAAAGCGCGGCCGAGAGCAGCATTCCTGCTTTTCTGTGCATGTTATCCATTCCCTGTTGCATGGGGCCGTCTGTGGCCCTCGTTCGTTGCGGAAAGATTGAAAACTTTCCTGCCAGAAAAAGTTATTGATCAATTGTGAACGTGTCAGGCCGCAACGATGAATAGGCTGGAGAAAATTGTGACAAGATGTTAACAGCTTTTGGGTGCGGGAAGGATCGGGAACGGCTATGAACCCAGCGGCGGCCCATATCGTCGTGATCGAGGATGATCCTGTCACGCGCACGGCGCTGGCGGGATATCTGACATCCTTCGGCTACCGCGTGACGGAATGTGCCGGGGCCGAGGCGGCAGAGCGTGTGCTGGCGCAGGAGAACCCGGATCTTCTGATCGTTGACATCAACCTGTCCGGGAAAGATGGTCTGGAAATCACGCGCGAGCAGCGTGCGCGGTCAGAGGTGGGTATCATCCTGCTGTCGGGGCGTACGGATGACGTTGACCGGATCGTTGGGTTGGAGATCGGGGCGGACGATTACGTCTGCAAGCCCTTCAACCGCCGCGAATTGCTGGCAAGGGTGAAGAACCTGCTGCGGCGCACGAGCGCAATGCGCCAATTGGCGCGGCGGGTGGTGCATTTCGCGGGCTTCACCTTCGACACGGCCTCGCGCCACCTGACGGATGGGGCGGGAGAGGTGATCCCCCTGACGCGGGGAGAATACGAACTCTTGCGCGCCTTTGTCCTGAACCCCGGGATCGTGATGGATCGGGACCGTCTGCTTGCCACGATCACGCACCGCCAGAACGGCACGAACACGCGGACGGTGGATGTGATGGTCAAACGGCTGCGGGCAAAGCTGGGCGACGATCCACGCACCCCGCGCATCTTCGGCACGTCGCATGGCGAGGGTTACGTCTTCACTGCGCCGCTGGCATGAAGGTTTCGACCTGAAGCGCGGCCAGGCTGCGCCGCAACTCGGCCTGCGCGCGGTGCAGGGCGGGGAGCAAGGCGCCCTCAGCAGCCTTCTCGCCGGCCTCTACCCTGGCCAGCAGGGCGACGAGGTCCGGCAGGTCGAAATTCCCGAACGCGCCTTTCAGTTGATGCGCGATGCGCGCGCGTTCCCCCGCGTTTCCGGCGGCAACGGCGTCCAGGAGTGCTGGCATTTCAACATCCAGCCGGTCGAGCATCAGCACAAGGAGGCTCTGCGTCTGCGTGGCTCCCAGATCGGCCAATGTCCCGGCGACGGCGGGTGCGACCCCGTGCGAACCGCAACGGCGACACAGCGCAAGCGCGAGCCGGTCCGGCATGATCGGCTTGGGCAGCACCTCGACCATGCCCGCATCTTGGCAGGCGGCGATGTCGCGCGGCTGGACATGGGCCGAAATGCCGATGACCGGTACCCGCGTCACGGCTTGGATGCGGCGAGTGACTTCGATCCCAGAGATGTCAGGCAGGCTTACATCCATGAGCACCGCATCAAACTGTGCGGCGCCGATTGCCTGCAGCGCGGTTTCCCCACTTCCGGCCATTGTGACGGCATGGCCCATCGCTTCGAGACAACTGCGGATCACGGTCTGGTTCACGGGGTGGTCCTCGACGACCAGCAGGCGCAGGGCGGGCGCGGCGGTCCCGTGGCCATCCGTCTTTGCCTGAGGCGCGGCCACTGGGCGGAAGGTCAGGTCGAGGTGGAAGCTCGATCCTTTGCCTGCCTTACTTTCGGCGCCAAGTGTGCCGCCCATAAGCCCCGCCAGACGGCGCGATATGGAAAGACCAAGGCCGGTACCCCCGAAATGTCGCGCGGTCTGCGCGTCTTCCTGTTGGAACGGGGCGAAGATACGCTCCATCGCGTCGGGGGCGATGCCCTTGCCGCTGTCCTGCACGCTGAACCGATAATGTCCCGCGCTGTCGAGAGGTCGGACCGAGACGGTTACGCCGCCAGCCTGCGTGAATTTCAATGCGTTGGAGACCAGGTTGAACAGGATCTGCCGCAGCTTGCCCACATCGCCGTACAGATGCGGCTGTGGACCTGAGGGGCCCTCTACGCCCAGGGTGAGGCCCTTTTCGTCTGCGATCGGTCCCATGAGGAGTTCGACATCTTTCAGTATGGACCGAAGATCGAACGGGGCCTCCTCAAGCGCGACCATGCCGCCTTCCAGCTTGGCGTGGTCGAGGATGCTGTTGAGCAGACCCATCAGACTTTCCCCGGATGCGAGAGCGACATCCAACTGCGCCTTCTGGCGTGGCTGCAGGCGTCCCCGCCCAAGGCCGCGCAGCATTCCGAGCACCCCGTTCATCGCGGTGCGCACCTCGTGGCTCATCATCGCAAGGAATTCCGACTTCGCGCGGTCGGCATCCTCGGCCCGCGCGCGGGCGGCATCATGCGCGGCCACTTCGCCACGCAGCTGGATTGTGCGTTCATCGACCAGACGCTGCAATTCGTTCCGGTGAGCCTGCAATTCGATCAGGTGGCGTCCGCGCTCCTCCTCGAAGGCCAGATTGGCCAGCGACTGGCGGCGGAAATACTCCACAGCGCCTTCCATGCGCGCGATCTCGTCCGCGCCCTTGGGAACGATGGGCGCGATCTGCCCGCCTTCGGCCAACCGGAACATCCCGGCACTCAGGCGGTCCAAACGCCGGATCAGGTTGCCGCGAACATAGAACCACATCACCGCCAGCGACAGCGCCAGCGCAACGATCGACGAGAGTGCATAGAGCCGTTGGGTCGCGGCAATCGCCTCGGCCGCCCGCGAACCTGCCGTCACCGCCCTTGCTTCTATCCGGTCGGCGAGGCTGGCAGCCGCTTCTTCCAGCGCCATGGCGGCGCTTCTCAGATCGCCCTGCGCCGCGTCGATACGCCGGTTGAGGTCGAGGACCACGCCCGCCGTCTCGAACAGGCCGTCGGATTGCGGGGGGGCAGCGGTTCCCGTGCCGACCATGCGCAACAGATCCAGCGCCCGCTCGGCCCTGCGTGGATCGTTCACGGCTAGGATGCGGCGGGTGACGATCTTCAGCCGACCGTTCAGCTCGTTCCGAAGGGCAGCTAGTTCCTGCGGAGTGCCGACAGCCGCAACCCGGTTCAGAAGCAGCCCGATTTCTGCCGCATGGGCGCGCAGTTCCGTCATCAGCCCGAGTTGGAACAGGTCCACCTCGATCAGCTTGTCCAGCGCATCAAGTCGTGCTTCGCGGTCGCCCGGTTTGCCGGCCTCGATCTCATAGAGGTTCGAGATGACGGCGGCGGTTCCCATTTCGGCATTGGCAACCAGAGTGTCGGCGATTTCCGTCAACTCTCGGGCCGCTGCCAGACCGTCCTGCAACTGCGCATCCCGCCGGGCCACCAGTGCGATCCTCTGTCCCACCAACCGCTCCAGAGCCCGGATCGACGATCTTACCTGCTGTTCAGCTGCCAGAGCTTGAATGGATGCACCATCAACGCCCGTGGAATAGCGCTCAAGACGGGACCGCAGCGCATCCACCTGCGCCATCAGGTATTCGGACCTTTCAGTCCGGTCCTTCTCGGTCGTGACGGCGGCGAGTTCGGGGGCCATTGCGACGACGCGGCTGGTCCCTTCGGCCACTGCACGGACTTCGGAAATGGCGGGGATCGCTTCGGTCACCACGCTGGATTGTGTCCGCGCCACGTCCTGCAACTCGAACCAACCCAGGATTGCGGTCGTCGCCGGAAAGCCCGCGATCACGGCGATCGCCAGCAACAGCTTCCCTCCGAGACTCGACTTGAAGCCGGGTTTTCGCAACTCTTCCCTCCGATGCGCCGCCCGCCAAGGCTAGCACCGATTCGGCCTCAGGGGAGAAAAACCGTTGTTCCGCCTCTGCCTCACCCTCATGGTTGCCGCAGGAGCAGCCTCGGTTCCAGCCGAGGCCGAGGAACGCTGGCCGCTCGTCGCGCCGACCGTGCCATTCGACGACGCCAGCCCCCTTGTCCCGCTGGATTACGCCGCCCTCGACCGCGCCGCCAAGCCGTGGCGGCTGTGCATCCTCTACCCGCATCTGAAAGATGCCTACTGGCTGAGCGTGAACTACGGCATGGTGGAAGAGGCGCGACGCCTTGGCGTCTCTTTCGACCTGTTCGAAGCGGGCGGGTATCCGAACCTCGACCGTCAACGCGAGCAGCTTTCCGCCTGCGCGGATGGGGCCTTCGATGCAGTCATCCTCGGCACCGTCTCATACGATGGTCTGACGGAGGAGGTCGAACGTATCGCCGCGCTGAAGCCGGTCATCGCCACGGTCAATGACATCGACGACCGGGGCATCATGGCAAAGGCCAGCGTCCCATGGCGCGAGATGGGCGCTGCTGCGGGACGGTTCATCGCAGGGCTGAATCCTGCAGGAAGCGCACCGGTCAACGTGGCATGGTTCCCCGGACCGGAGGGCGCAGGCTGGGTAAGGTTCGTCGAAGAGGGCTTCCACGCGGAACTGGCGAAATCGTCGGCCCGCCTCGTGGCAACCAAATTTGGGGATACGGGGCTCGAGCAACAGGTCCTTCTGGTGGAGGAGGTGCTGGATGCCCGTGACAGGATCGACTACCTCGTCGGCAGCGGTCCAGCGGCCGAGGCTGCCGTCTCCATCCTCCGTGCGCGGGGATTGTCCGACGATGTGAAGATCGTTTCCACCTACCTCAGCCATGCAGTCTATCGCGGTATCGCCCGAGGCCGCATCCTCGCCGCGCCGACCGATTTTCCGGTCGTGCAGGGCAGACTGGCTGTGGAAATGGCGGTCCGGGCTATCGAAGGTAACCTTACCGTCGTGCATGCCGGCCCGAGGATTGAGGTTGTTACGCTCGCAAGCGTGGACGCCATAGGGTCTGAAGGATCGCTCGCCCCTGCCAGCTTCGCACCGATCTTCACGATGCGTGGAGGTCGGGAGCCCAACCCCTGACTCAGCGGATACTGTCGGCGGCAATCCACTGTGTTTGTCCGACATACCGAGATCAGCAGTGTCCGCTATCCGCCCGAAGCGTCGGGTAAGTCGCTCGCGGCCCAAAGCAGACGGACGATTTGTTGCGGCCTGCTGGAATTGCGGAGCAGAGTTTAGCAGCATCTTCAGCCAACAGGCTGATCGGTGCCAAATTTCCCGTCTGCAGCGAGCTATTCGGGCTCATCCAAGACCCGCCGACACTGATTACGTTCGGCAGGTCGAGGTAATCCTGCGCAGTCAGGCCTTCGGTTGGGCACAATGGCAGGCCTGGCCGCGCTGGTTGGGGCGGGTCAGTTGACGCAAATGGCCCGGCAGACCGCCGGATAGACCCGCAGGGCCGATCCGGCGGTCTTCGGCGCTGCCTTCAGCGGGCAAGCACGGCGCGCATCACCCGCAGCAGGTCGGCCTTTGGCGTCTGCGACAGGGCCTCGGCACGCCAGCAGACATGGTGATCGGGGCGGACCAGCAGACAACCACTGTCGCGGATCTCGCTGGCGCGCGCCCAGTCCCCGCTGTGGTCGGTGAAGGTCTGGCGCGGGCCAATGACATGAGTCGCAAGATCGATGCCCAGTTCCGCCGCAACCCCATTGGCCGCAGCCACCCATGCCTCTCCGCCCAGCCCCGTCAGCAGTGTGAAACGCCCGTGGCCGCACAGGTCCAGCGTGGACACCTCCGCCCCAGTGTCGTGGCGGTAGAGCCAGGCATGCGGCAGGCGCGCGCCGGGCCATGTGGTGGGCTGGTAGTGCAGATCGGCATCCAGCGCGAAGGCGGGTTCGATTTGCCCGTCAGTCACCACCGCCGACGAGCGGTAGCGCTGGTTCATCTCCACCCCATGGGCGTCGAATTCGTACTTCTTGAATGCGATGGCCTTGCGGATCGCCTCGCGCTGGCGTTCGGCGGCCTCGGTCCCTTCTGTGCGGGCGTTCAGGTTCTTCTGCATCTGCACAGGATCGACACCCTCGCCCATGCCGAGCGCCTCGAAGATCGGGCCGAACTCGGCGATGGACTGGTTGGCGCGGGTCACGATCTGCTTGGCAATGGGGGCGCGTTCGGCGTCATAGCTGTCCAGCAGCTGTTCGCCCGCCTGACCCTTCAGCACCATCGCCAATTTCCAAGCCAGATTGAACGCATCCTGGATCGAGGTGTTGGAACCCAGCCCGTTCGACGGCGGGTGCCGGTGGATGGCATCCCCCATACAGAAGACACGGCCATTGGCGGTGCGGGTGGCATAGCGGTTGTTCACCGTCCATGTGTTGGCCGAGAGCAGCTCGATCTCCAGATCGGGATCGCCCACCAGCTGGCGCGCAACCCCCGTGGCGAATTCGGGCGTGACCTCGGGCTCCGGCCCGTTGATGTCATAGCCCCATACGATCAGCCATTCGTTCCACGGCCGGACCATCCGCACCAGACCCATGCCGATCCCGCCCACATCCGCGCCCGGCTGCATCACCCAGTAAAGGACGCTGGGGCGGTGCGCGACGTATTTGGACAGATCCGCACGGAACAGGATGTTCATCGACCCGCCGACGCCCATCTTGCCCTCGAAGGGCAGGCCCGCATGTTCGGCCACGAGCGATTTGCCGCCATCCGCCCCGATCAGGTATTTCGACCGGATCGTGATCTCTTTCCCCGTCAGGCGATCGCGGCAGGTGGTGGTGACGCCTTCGGCGTCCTGTTCGTGGCTGACATATTCGGTCGACATCCGCGCCTGCGTGCCGCGCGAACAGGCCGTCTTGAACAGGAGTGGCTCCATGAAGGTCTGCGGCAGGTCGTTCATCTTGGTGGGTGACGACATCAGGTGTTCGGCGCGGCTCAAGGGGTGGTTGCCCCATGATTTCATCCGCCCGATCTCTTCGCCCGCGATGCTTTCGCAGAAGATGTTCTCGCCCATCAGGTCCTGATGGGTGGCGAACATGTAGGCCTCGTCTTCGACATCGCGGCCGAGGTCGCGCAAAACCTCCATCGCGCGCTGGTTGGTGATGTGGGCGCGGGGCGTGTTGGCCAGCCAGCGGTAACGGTTGACCGCCATGTTCTGGATGCCATAGGTCGACAGCAGCGCCGCCGTGGCCGCGCCCGACGGACCCGTGCCGATGATCAGCACCTCTGTGGTGATGTCTGCCATGTGTTCCTCCCTTGGATGTCTTGTCACGCCTGCGGGGCGTCGCCTGCCCATGCGCGTTGCAGGAGCTGCCGCAGCGCGCCCGCCTCGACAGGCCGCGGATTCCAGTAGGCGTTCTGCGTTGCGATTTCGGTGGCGCGGTCCAGATCGGTCTCCTTCAGGCCCAGATCCCGCAGCGCGAGGGGGGCCTTCATCCGCAATGCAAAGTCATGCAGAGCCTGACCGGGCGATGCCTCGCCGAAGATTTCGGCGACCGGGGCAAGCGCCTGCGCCGCCGCCTTTTCGTTATATGCGATGGCATGGGGCAGGATTACAGAATGGGTTTCGGCATGGGGCAGGTCGAAGCTGCCGCCCAGCGTGTGGCAAAGCTTGTGATGGATCGCCATCCCGACCGTGCCGAGAACGGTGCCGCACAGCCACGCGCCGTAAAGCGTCTCGCCCCGCGCATGCAAGTCGGAGGGGTTGTCGAGAACGCGCGGCAGCGCGTCGCGAAAGGCCCGCAGCCCCTCGATCGCCATGAGTGTAGAGATGGGCGAGCGGTTCTGCGCGTAAAGCCCTTCGGCGGCATGGGCCATCGCGTTGATTGCGCTGGTCACGGTCATCGCGACGGGCAGGGTGCGGACCAGTTCGGCATCGTAAAGGATCACCTCGGGCTGGACCTTGGGCGTCGTGATCGTGGTCTTCCGCCCCCCCTCGGTCTGGCCGAGGATCCCCGTCGCCTCGGACCCCGCATAGGTGGTCGGGACGACGATCTGGGGAAGGTCAGTGCGCAGCGCGATGGCCTTGCCCAGACCCGTTGTCGAGCCGCCGCCCACGGCAAGGATGCAATCCGCGCCCAGTTCTAGCGCCTTGGCCGTCGCCTCTTCGCTGATGGCGACAGGCGTGTGCATCGCAGCGCCCGCATAGACCCCGACCGACTTCACCCCCAACAGTGCCGCAAATTCCGCCCCCGTATCCGCCTGCTGCGGCGTGGTCAGGATCAGGGCGCGGGACAGGCCCATCGCCTCCATCTCCTCGGCGACCTTGTGGCGGACGCCCGCGCCGAAGCGCACGCGCACACCGGGAATGGTGGTGGTGAACGTATCTTGAAACAGGGACATGCGTATCGGGCCTTTCCGCTTCTTTCGAGCATCGTATCCGGCAGAAAAGGCGATATTGATCGGATCGTGATTGGATAATATGATCCGATGTTATGAAAATCGATAGCGAACATCTCGAGATCCTCGCCCTGATCGTCGAGAAAGGTGGCCTGACCGAAGGGGCCGAGGCTTTGGGAAAGTCGCAACCCTCCGTCTCGCGCACGATGGCGCTGCTGGAGGACCGGATCGGCGCGCCACTTTTCGAACCCGGCAAGCGCCCGCTGCGCCCGACGGAACTGGGCGAACAGCTTGCCCGCCTTGGTACCCGCATCCACGCTTTGAACGCCGAGGCAAGCCGTCTGGTCCAAAGCTACCGCAAGGGGCATACGGGCCGCCTCAGGATCGCGGGGACGCCGATCTTCATGGATGGCGTGGTGTCAACCTTCATTGCGGATTTCCAGACCCGCCACCCCGATGTCCAGATTGCGCAGTCCTATGGTTACTTCGACCAATTGGCTGTCAGCCTGCGCAACGGCTCGCTCGACATGGCCATCGTGCCGCTTCATCACGGCAGCGTGCCATCCGACATGACCTTTGTCCCGCTGCTGCCGGGGCGGAACGTCATTGCCGCGCGGGCAGGGCACCCGCTGACGCGCAAAAGCACGATCACGCTGGCCGATATCGACCCCTATCCGTGGATCGCGCCCCCTGCCGACAGTCCGCTCTACCGCGACCTGCAACGCGCCCTGAAATCCATCGGGAAAGAGGATTTCCGAGTCAGCTTTTCGGGGGGGACGCTGGCGTCGATCATCTCGATCCTCGGCGGGTCGGATTCGCTGACCGTGCTGCCCTATTCGGTCGTGTTCCTGACGCGCAAATTCTCGGGGCTGGAGGCGTTGCGGCTGAAGATCGAACACCCCGACCGCCAACTGGGGATGCTGACCTTCAACGGCGCAACGCACCCGCCCGCGCAGCGGCAGTTCGCGGGCTTCCTGCGCGACGAGTTCACTTTGCTGGAACGCCCGCATCCAGCACGAAGGTCAGGTGACGCAGCGGCGGGGTAGGGTCAGACCCGCTCCAGCGCGATGGCGATGCCCTGTCCCACGCCGATGCACATGGTCGACAGCGACCGTCGCCCGCCCGTTACGGCCAGTTCCAGCGCCGCCGTTCCAGTGATGCGCGCGCCCGACATGCCTAGGGGATGGCCAAGCGCGATGGCGCCCCCGTTGCGGTTCACACGCGCATCGTCATCCGCGATGCCCAGTTGCCGCAGGGTTGCGATGCCTTGGGCGGCAAATGCCTCGTTCAGTTCGATCACGTCGAAGTCGGATTGCGCCAGACCCAGCCGCGCCATCAGCTTCGCGCTGGCGGGGGCGGGTCCAATGCCCATGACGCGCGGTGGAACGCCCGCCGTCGCCCCGCCAAGGATGCGCGCGATGGGGCGCAGGCCGTGCTTCTTCATCGCGGCCTCTGACGCAAGGACCAGTGCTGCCGCCCCGTCGTTCACGCCGGACGCATTGCCCGCCGTCACCGATCCGTTCGGGAACAGCGGTTTCAGCTTGGCCAAAGCGTCAAGGGTGGTCGCACGCGGGTGTTCGTCGCGTTCCACGGTGACGGGATCGCCCTTCCGTTGTACGATCGTGACGGGGGTGATTTCTTGCGCCAGCCGCCCGTTGACCTGCGCGGCGGCGGCCTTGGCCTGCGAGGCCAGCGCCATGCCGTCCTGCGCTGTGCGGTCGATGCCGTAATCGTCGGCCACGTTCTGGCCCGTCTGTGGCATGGAGTCCGTGCCGTAGGCCCTGTCCATCGCGGGATTCACGAAGCGCCAGCCGATGGTCGTGTCATAGATCTCGGCGTTGCGGGAAAAGGCGGTGTCGGCCTTGGGCATGACGAAAGGCGCACGGGACATCGATTCCACTCCGCCCGCGATCACCAGTTCCGCCTCGCCCGCCGCGATGGCCCGGGCGGCGGTCAGCACGGCATCCATCCCCGATCCACAAAGACGGTTGATCGTCGTCCCCGTCACGCCCACGGGCAGCCCCGCCAGCAGAAGCGACATGCGCGCGACGTTGCGGTTGTCCTCGCCCGCCTGGTTGGCGCAGCCGAAGATCACATCGTCCACCGCCTCCCAGTCGACGCCCGTGTTGCGGACAATCAGTGCACGCAGGGGGACCGCCCCCAAATTGTCGGCCCGGACCGAGGACAGCGCGCCCCCGAAGCGGCCGATCGGGGTGCGGATGTAGTCGCAGATATAGACGGGGTTCATTCTTAAAGCTCCGGCACGATCAGGTCGGCAGGGGGGGCGGGAACCAGCATTTCCGCCCCCGTCAGGGATTGCAGTTCGTCCACCGAAAGCGAGGGAAGCTTTTCCCGCAGGACGAAGCGGCCACCTTCGATGTCGATCACGGCAAGGCTGGAATAGACGCGGGTGACGCAGCCCACCCCCGTAAGCGGGAGGGTGCAGTGCTTCACCAGCTTCGGCTTTCCGTCCTTGGTCACATGGTCGGTGATCACCGCCACGCGCTTGGCCCCGTGGACAAGGTCCATCGCCCCGCCCACGGCAGGCACGCCCTTGGGTCCCGTGGACCAGTTGGCCAGATCGCCATTCTCGGCCACCTCGTAGGCGCCGAGGATGGCGACATCCAGATGACCGCCGCGCACCATGGCGAAGCTGTCGGCATGGTGGAAGAAGGCCGTGCCGGGCTTCAGCGTGACCGCCTTCTTTCCGGCGTTGATCAGGTCCCAGTCTTCCTGACCTGCGGGCGGCGCCTCGCCGAAGCCGAGGATGCCGTTCTCGGTGTGGAAGATCGCCTGACGGCCGGGGGGCTGGAACTTTGCCACCATCTCGGGAAACCCGATGCCGAGGTTGACATAGGCGCCATCCGCGATGTCCTGCGCCGCGCGCCATGCGATCTGGGTGGGGGAAAGTTTCGCGGTCATTGCGCGACCTCCGGATAGCGGGCCTGCGCGCGGTTGAGGTCTTCCTCCTGCGCGGGGTTCGGCACTTCAATCACACCTTGCACGAAGATGCCCGGCGTGATGACGGCTTCGGGGCCGATCGCGCCTGCATCGACGATGCGACTGACCTGCACTATGGTCGTGGCGGCGGCCGTGCACATCAGCGGGTTGAAGTTGCGTGCGGCCATCCGGTAGGTCAGGTTGCCTAGCCGGTCGCCCAGATGCGCCTTGACCAGCGCATAGTCGGCCTTGAGCCAGCGCTCCTGCACATAGGGCCGGCCCTCGAACACTTCGACCGGTTTGCCGCGCGCAAGGTCGGTGCCATAGCTGGTCGGCGTATAGAACGCCGGTATCCCCGCCCCGCCCGCGCGGATGCGTTCGGCGAGCGTTCCCTGCGGGACCAGTTCCAGTTCGATCTGCCCCGCCAGATAGCGTTCGGTGAACACGACCGGATCGGCAGAGCGGGGGAAGGAGCAGATCAGCTTGCGCACCATCCCCGTCTCGATCAGCGCCGCCAGCCCGACATGGCCGTTGCCCGCGTTGTTGTTCACCACCGTCAGGTCGCGCGGATGGCCGGTGGCAAGGAAGCGGTCGATCAGGGCATGGATCAGTTCGATCGGCGCGCCCGAGCCGCCAAAGCCGCCGATCATCACGGTCACCCCGTCCTCTATGCCCGCCACGGCGGTGGCGAGATCGGGAAGCGTCTTGTCCATTCCGGTCCCTCTATTTCAAGGCGATGTAGGTTTCGGGGTCCAAGGCCGTGACGCGCACGGCGACATGGGTGTGGGTCGCGTCCTCCACCATCCCGCGCAGCTTGGCGCAGACCGACAGGATCAGGTTTCGCGTCCGTTCGGGACGGGGCAGGATCGCCATCTCCACGTTCACGCGCGGCAGGTCGGGCATGGCACCCACCGCCATCACCGCGAACTGGCAGGCGGGCACCTCGACCGCAAGGTCCTGACAGAGCATGGCGCGGATCGGACCCAGTGCCTCGCTCAGGGGGCCCCGGATGCCGGGATAGAGCGTCTCGTCCACGAAGATCTTCACATTGGGCATGGCGCGGCGCTCACTCGGGGGTCAGCATGAAATCGAAGGGCGAGCGCCACAGGGTATCGGCATCCTCCAGCCGCTCAAACGGTGCGATCAGGGTCTGCTTCACGCCGAAGACGGCGTCGCTGTCGAGATAGGGGTCATCGCCCACGAAGGTGTGGGTGACGAGCTTATGGAAACCTGGCGCGGTCACGAGGAAATGCATGTGCGCGGGCCGGTAGGGGTGACGGCCCATCTGGGCCAGCATCTTGCCCACCGGGCCATCGTCGGGGATGGGATAGGAGGTGGGCTTGATGCCACGGAAGGCATATAATCCGTCGCGCCCAGTTATGAAGCGGCCTCGGTTGTTCCACTTGGGCTGAATGTCCGGTTGCTGCACGTCGTAGAAGCCGTCGGCATTGTCCGACCAGACGTCGACACAGGCCCCGTCGATTGGATTGCCGTGCAGATCAAGCACTTTTCCTTCGAAGAGGCAGGACTCGCCCTTTCCATCGAGGCTGATGTTTTCCCCCATGGTGCGGATCGGGGCATTTTCGACATGGAAAGGTCCGAAAACGGTGTTCTCGGTCGCGCCCGCCGGGCGGCGGTTGTTGATTGCATCGACCAGCATGGAAAAGCCCAGCACATCCGAGAGCAGGATGAATTCCTGCCGTTCGCCCGAACAGATCTGGCCGGTCTTGGTGAGGAACTCGATGCCGATGTCCCATTCTGCCTGAGTCAGGTGGACTTCCTTGGCAAAGGCATGGAGGTGTTTGACAAGGCTGGACATAACTTCGGCCATGCGCGGGGTGGTCGTGGTGCCCATCCGGGCGTTGACCGTCTCTACCGAGGTCTCTTCGGAGAAGTATTGGATCATGGTTCGGTCCTTCGGAACGTATCAGGCGGAGCGCCGGTGGGCTGCGGGTCGGGAGGCCACCATGCGCGGCGGACGATGGGTGAGTGGCAGTAGGTCAATGCCTGTGCGGTCGATGAAGAGCCCCCAGAGGCCGCGGCGGGCAAACAGCATCACCGCGATGCCCAGGCAGCCGAGGACGATCAGGTAGATCGTGCCATAATCGGCCAACAGGCGCTGCAGCAGATAGAAGACAGCCACGCCAACGATAGGACCGGGCAGCGTGCCGATCCCGCCAATCACGGTGATGAAGATGACGAAGGCCGTCCAATCGATGACCGAGAAGGCGGCGTCTGGCGTGACGCGCGTGATCTGGATGAAGGCGAGCGCACCGCAAAGGCCTGTGCCGAAAGCCGTAAGCAAAAAGACGAGCGCCTTCAGTTTCACTGGGTCCACGCCCACGGAACGGGCGGCGTTCTCATTGTCGCGGATTGCCTGGAGGCCAAGCCCCATGCGCGAGCGCAGGAAGACGTAGGAAGCAATTAGGACGCCAACGGCGAGCGACAGCATCAGCCAGTAGGTCAGGGCGTCTGCGGCCGCCGCGCTGGACACGTCGAGCAACTCCTTGATCTGATCGACGAAGGCCATCTCCTTGGCCGTGCCCTTGGGCAGCGAGGTGCCTGTGCCGCCGCCAAGTGCCTTCCACTGGCTGATGGCAAGGCGCGCGATGTCGGCCACGACCCAGGTTCCGATGGCGAAATATGCGCCGTTCAGGCGGAAGGCGAAGAAGGCCATCGGGACGGCGAAGAGGGCCGCCGCGATCCCGCCGATCAAAACGCCGACCAGCGGGTCGAGGCCGGCGAGTATGATCGCGGCGAACATGGCATAGGCCCCGATCCCGACGAAGGCCTGCTGTCCGACCGAGACGAGACCGGCGAAACCGGCCAACAGGTTCCAATTCATCGCCAGAACAAGCAGCGTGAGGATACCGAACAGGTCTTGCACCATCGCTCTGGGCGCAATGGCGGGCAGGGCGTAAAGGGCGGTCAGCGCCAGGAAGGCAAGGCAGAGACCGAGGTTCCGGTTCAAGGTCATCTTCACACCTCAGTCATTTGCCCGCGGGAACAGCCCGCGCGGCCGGATCAGAAGGACGATCACGAAGGCGATGTGGCCCGACAGGATCTGCCATTCCGGATTGATCGATGCGCCCAATGCCTGCGCCATGCCGATGACGATGCCGCCCGCCAGCGTGCCCCAGAGGCTGCCGAGGCCGCCGATGATGACCGCCTCGAAGGCATAGAGCAGGCGGGCCGGGCCGATGGAGGGGTCGAAGTTCGCTCGTGTCCCGAGATAGAGCGCGGCGATGGTCGCCACCACCAGCGCGATGCCAGTGGCGATGGCGAAGATGTTCTGCGGGCGGATGCCCATCAGCTGCGCGGTGGTCTGATCGTCCGAGGTCGCACGGAAGGCGCGGCCGAGGGCGGTGCGGTAGAACACCTGGTTCAGCGCGAAGACCACCGCCACGGCCGAGGCGAAGGTCAGCAGCGGCATCACGCCGAGCGTCACGATGCCTAGATCGACGGACTGCGCCTCGATCGTGCCTGCGGCCAGCTTCTGGCTGTCGGCGCTGAACCCCGACAGAAGTGCGTTCTGGATCACGACCGACAGGCCGAAGGTCACGAGAAGCGGCGGCAGGATGTCGGCGCCGAGCACCCGGTTCAGCAGATGCGTCTGCAGGAACCAGCCCAGACCGAACATGACTGGCGCGGCAAGTAGCACTGCAAGGAAGGGATTCAGCCCCGTCGCCGTGGTGATCGTCAGGATCAGGTAGGCGCCGAGAATGATCAGGTCGCCATGCGCCAGATTGACCAGCCGCATGATCCCGAAGACAAGGCTCAGCCCCGCTGCAAAAAGCGCGTAAAGCCCGCCCAGGAGCAGCCCCTGCGCGAGTGTGTCAATCAGCATCATGCGTGGCTCACTCCGAAATAGGCGTCGTGGATCGCGTCGCGCGACAGGTCGGCGGGGCGGCCCGACAGGGTGATGCGGCCTTCCATCATGCAATGCACGTGGTCGGCCACGCGCAGTGCCTGCCCGATGTCCTGCTCCACCACGATGATCGACGTGCCGCTTGCCTTGATCTGCGGGAAGGCGGCGTAGATTTCCTTGATGATGACGGGCGCGAGGCCGAGGCTGAGTTCGTCGCACAGAAGGACGGACGGATTGCTCATCAGGGCGCGGCCGATGGCGACCATCTGCTGCTGGCCGCCCGACAGCGCCGTGCCGGGATTGTGGCGGCGCTCCTTCAGGATGGGAAACAGCGTCTGCACCCGCTCCAGCGTCCAGTACCCGTTGCCGCGACGCGCATGCGCGCCAATCAGCAGGTTTTCCTCGACCGACAGTGACGGGAAGAGGCGGCGCCCCTCGGGAACCATCGCGATGCCACGGGTCATGATGTCGGGGGCGGGCAGGCGGGTGATATCCTCGCCGGCCAGCATGACCGAACCGGCGGTCACCTTGGCGACGCCTGTTATAGCGCGCATGAGCGTCGTCTTGCCTGCGCCGTTCGCGCCGATGATAGCGACGGTTTCGCCCTCAGCCAGCGTCAGGTCGACGCCGAAGAGTGCCTGGAAGTCGCCGTAATGAGCGGTCAGTCCCGCGATGTCGAGCAAGGTGGTCATGCCTCGATTCCCAGATAGATTTCCCGCACCTCGGGCGAGGCCATGACTTGGTCGGGCTGGCCGATCATCAGCATCCGCCCGAAGTTCAGCACCATCAGCCGTTCGACGACGGAATTGAGCGCGTGCAGCACATGTTCGATCCAGATGATCGCCGTGCCTTCGGCGTGGATGGACCGGATCGTTGCGACCAGTTCGACGCATTCGGCATCGGTGAGGCCACCGGCAATCTCGTCCAGCAGGATGACCCGAGGTCTGGTGGCCATGGCCCGCGCCAGTTCCAGACGCTTGCGCTGCAAGAGGGGTAGCCCGCCTGACGGCTTTTCCGCCACCGTGGCCAGCCCCGTGCGGGACAGTATGTCCATGCAGAAGCCAGGCGCTTCGCTGGCCGGGATCTCGCCGCCGAAACGCGCGGCCACGAGGAGGTTTTCATAGACTGACAGATGCCCGAAGGGCTGGGGGATCTGGAACGACCGCCCAATACCCGCGCGGACCCGATCCATCGGGGGCAGGCGCGTGACGTCCTGACCGTCGATCAGCACGCGGCCCCGATCCGGCTGGATGTTGCCCGTGATCAGGTTGAACAGCGTGGATTTCCCCGCGCCGTTCGGGCCGATTATGCCAAGCGCCTCGCCTGCGTTCAGGTCGAAGCTGACGTCGTCCGTGACCTTGAGCGCGCCGAAAGACTTCGACACCGATTGAAGCGACAGGATCGCCATGACCGTGACCCGAATTTCAGGGAAGGGAGGGGCGGCCCCGGCCGTCAGCCGGGGCCACCGTTCGTCAGGACAGCGTTTCCAGCGTGCCGCCCAGCGGGATTTCCGGTGCGCCCGCATTCTCGACGATCACAAGGTCGAAGGTGCCATCCTCCTTGCGCCGCCACTGGCCACCGACCAGCGGGGTCTTAGAGATGTTCTTGCGGGCGAATTCGGGCACGTTGTCGCGGCCCCACTGGACCTTGCCCACCACGGTGTCGAGGTTGGTGGACCCGATGGCCGCAGCCAGCGCATCGCCATCAGTCGGATCGTCGACGCGGGAAATAGCGTCCGCTGCCACTTCGAACAGCGCGTGGACAAAGCCGACGGGCATCGTCCATTGCCGCTGCGCCGCCGCCTCGAAGGCCGCCGCCATCTCGGCCGCGCTTTCGCCGGTGAGCGAGGATTTGTACGGGTGGTTCGGCGACCACCAGACCTCGGCCGTCAGGTTGTGGCCCAGCTCACCCAGTGCGGCGACGCTTTCGGGGAAGAGAAGCGCCTTGGCGACCGAGACCAGCTTGGGATTGAAGCCCTGCTGCTTGGCCTGCGTCCAGAAGGTGGTGAAATCGGGCGGGATCGGGATGCCCGTCATGATCTCGCAGCCTGCCTGCTTGAAGGCGTTGATCTGGGCGCTGAAATCGTCGGTCAGGTTCTGATAGCGGCCCGGATCGGTCAGCTCGTAGCCCTGCGCGGCAAGGACGGGCGGCATGCCTACCTCTGACGCCCAGGCGTTGCCGTCGCCGTCATTCGGCCAGAGCGCGCCGACCTTCTTGTTGGTGGAAACGGAGTTCCACATGTTCATGAAGGTGGCGACGTTGTCCTCGAGCCCCCAGAAGAAGTGGTAGACATAGTCGAATTCCTGCCAGCTTGCCGGATCGCCCGGATTGCCCTGCTGGCCGATGAACCACGGCTGCCACGGCGCAACGGAGGAGATGACGGGGATCTCTTCTTGTTCCGCGATCGAACAGACGGGGTTCGTCGTTTCCGGCGTCGAGGCCACGAGGATCAGGTTCACCTCGTCACGGCTGATCAGTTCCTTCGCCACCTCGGCGGCGCGGTTGGGGTTCGACTGGCTGTCCTTGACGATCACCTCGACATCGAGGCCAAGCCCCGGCGCGCTGGCAAGGAACTTCTCGACCATGAAGGAGTCGGCTGCCGAAAAGGCCGAAAGCGGCCCCGTCTGTGGGCTGACATAGCCGATCTTCAGCTTCTTGGCCTGCGCAAAGGCCGGCAGTGCCAGCCCGGACGACGCGGTGGCGGCGGCAAATGCCGCGCCCGATTTTAGCAGTCTGCGACGAGTGATCATTCCTGTCCTCCCTTGGGTGATGTCCGTCACGAGGGGCGGGGGTGCCGCCCGTTCCGTCCCGTCTCCTCCTGACGGTGCGGACCTTTGACTAGCCGGATGTTACGATGACATCGCGACACATTTGATCGCATGAACCCGCCGCAATATGACTTTTCGTTATGTTGTGCGGCGGGTCTGCTTAACAGCGGTTCGGCGCGGGACATGCCCGCGCGTCCAGGCTATTCGGCGGCCATGGCCTGCGGTTCGGCCAGATGCAGCGCACGCATGACCTTGGCAAAGCGGGCTTGCAGCGTTTCTGCCCTATCAGCCGTCAGCGCAACATAGAAGTCGGGCCGGATCAGCACGTAACGGGCGCCGATACGGTTCAGCCATGCGCCGATGGTGCCATCGCTGTCCACAGCACCGCCTTGCCCGCCTTTCGGGGTAAGCCGCAGGCTGATCCCTTCCAACGCGGCAAGCTGGCGGCGCTGCGCCTCGGTCAGGGCTTCCGACGGGTTAGCATCATGGCCAAGCAGCACCCAGCCCTGCCCGACGACCTGATCGAAACGGTCGCGCTTTCCGTCCGCCTCGACGATGCCCTGCACCGAAAGCTCGCCTGCATGGGCGCTCTCGTTGCACCATGCACCGTGGCCAAGCTGGCAGATGTCGGTCGGAACCGGCGTGCCACCCCGCGCGGCAAGGTCAGCCATCATGCGGGCGTCGCGGTCGGCTGCGACGGCCTCATCCGCGATGCAGATGATCTGGCCCAGTTCCTGACTGAAGTTGATGTAGTGCTTGGCGTGTTCGACCCGCTCGGTTGTGTAGCTTTCCAGCACGTCCATGCCGAACTTCCCTTCGAGGATGCCGTTCAGCCGCCACGCCATTGCCACCGCATCTCGGACACCGGCGCACATCCCTTCGCCCGCGAAGGGCGGCATCAGATGGGCGGCATCGCCACCGATCACGCAACGGCCCTTGTTCCATTGCTTGGCCCAGCGGGCCTGAAAGCGATAGACGGCGCTGCGTTCCAGTTCGGCGTTCTCAGGTGTCACGCCCCAAGGCTTCAGAAGCTCCCATGCCCGTTCGGGCTTTTGCAGGTCATGCGCCGACTCACCCGGCAGAACCATGAACTCCCACCGCCGCCGTGCAGGGCCACCCGCGACGGGACCAGGGCCCCCGGGGACGATGGTCGTGGGGCGTTTGGGGTCGCAGAGTTGCCATTGAGCGGGCTCGCCACCGCGGCTGGCGACGTAGTCGAAGGACGGGATCATGTCGAGAATGAGCCAGTCGAAGAAGTAACCCTTGTCCTCGTTCTCGATGCCCAGAGACTCGCGCACGAAGCTGTTTGCGCCGTCCGTTCCGGCGACGAACTTCGCCCGCAGTGTGCGACGCTCGCCGTTCGGTCCGACTTCTTCGGGATTGCGCTGGAGCGAAAGCGTGACGCCCTTCGCGTCTTGGTCGAGACCGATCCCCTGCCAACCGCGCAGCAGAGTGATCTGGGGCAGGGTGGCGGCGATGGACAGCAGGCGCTGTTCCATCATCGGCTGGTTGAACCAGTAGCGCACGCGCCAGCCAGAGGCCGATTGGCTTTGCCAGTCAACGATCTGGATGTCCTGACGATCTCGGTTTTTCCAGTAATAAAGTTCGTCGTGGTAGCTGATCGCCGGGTCGTTCTCCGAGTCGATCCCAAGCGTCGCGAAGATGCGGGCGATCTCGTGGTCGTAGGTCACGGCGCGGGGAAGGGCGTAGTGCTGTGACCACCGCTCGATCAGCGTGACCCGCTTTCCGCGCTTCGCGAGCAGGATGGCAAGAAGGGTGCCGACTGGGCCAGCGCCCACGATGGCAACATCGGCGTCGAACGCGTCGACGCCCGGAACACGGGTCATGCTTGTCCTCCCAAGGTCGGTCCGTTGACGGACGATCAGTCGATCTGCCGCCCGATCTCTTGGGTGACGATCAATCTGAAATGATTCTTGAACAAAAATGAATCATCGTCAAGTTTGAAAATAAGTCACTCCGATGAGGAGGTAAGGTATTGAATTCACATGATCTTGGAAGTTCGGGGGTTACCGTTGAGCTTGGTTCGAAAACTGAATATGATTCGGACATGAATCAGGAGCCAGAGAATCCCGCTGCCGAAGGCCGGGTCGCCCGCCGCCAGCGCCGCAATCGCGATGCGCTTATTGCTGCGGCGCGAGACATCATGACCGACAAGGGCGTCGAGGCCGCCACGATGCTCGAGATCGCCGAACGTGCAGATGTTGGCGCGGGCACGGTTTATAATTACTTCAAATCCAAGGACGAGCTTGCCATCGCGGTTCTGGAAAACCTGATGCATGACCTTGCGCTCCGCATCGAGGAAGTGACCGACACCTTCGAGGATCCCGCGCAGGTCTATGCCTTTGGCATAAGGACCGTTCTAGACACAGCGACCAGCGATCTGCGTTGGGCCCAGATGCTCAATCGGTCCGAGGTCATCGCTGATGCCATGTTTCGCATGATGGGACCCTTTGCCATCCGGGACCTTCGGCTGGCATCACAGGCTGGTCGCTTTGAGGTTTCGAACGCCGAATTGGTCTGGCGATTGACGACCCATGCGCTGATTGGCGCGAGCCTTGCGATCACGACCGGTCAGGTCCCCGCAAGCGCATCAGACCAGATCATCGTCAGGCTTCTCTGCATGACAGGCATCGGCGCGAATGCTGCCACGGAGCTTGCGGGCCGTCCCCGTCCCGCCTTGAAGCCCGAGGGCAAGGGAAAGCAGCCTAAAACTTGAATTTCGCCAGTGCATGGCTGCGCGTTGTCTAAAATGCGAATGTCCGCTTTCCGCCCTTTCCTGCCTCTCAGAGGAAGGCGGTGGACCTCGGGGTCACAAAGAGTGGGAAAGCACGTTTTGGGCGGAGAACGGACGTTCGTTGCCGTGAGCGCGAATGTCCGCAATCTTCCCGATGTTCACGATCGCGAGCTACCCGTCGAGCCACTTCACAGGACAGATTGCGCAACTTGAAGTAGGTTTCTCACGTAAAACCAAATAAAGTCATGTATTTGTTGTCGCGCATCCGCGGCGCTGTCATTGAAAGGAACGCGCCTGCAGCGGCCGCGCTTAGAGAGTCTTAACCAGATGAACAAGGCCCTTGAGACAGACAGCCCCGACAAGATGACCATTTCCGCCGGGCCGGAGGCCGGAGCTGCGTCCCCAACGGCGATTTCGACGGCGGCATGCAAGGTCAACGAGCACTGTGTCGGCGATCACTGGACGGTCGGTGACGTCGAGCTATTGGCGCGGCTCATAGCGATCATCGCGATGGGACAGGCGAAGCACGCGGCGCGGATTATCGTGGACCTGCAGCCAGCGGTTCCGGCCTTGACGATCGACGTGCTCCGTGCCGATGCGAAGCAGCGTCTGACCGTGACCGGAGAAACGCCGGAAAAGCAGGACGCTCACCGATGGCATCGCGACGGTCTGATCTTCGAGGCGATCTCTTGGATCGCCGCCCGACAGGGTGCTGCCGCCAACGTGCTCATGAGAGACCCGCACATCAGCGCGACGACACAGGGTCTTGACGGGCTCATGATCGAACTGGACGAAAAAGGTGAAACGGTCGTCCGCGCGACAATTCTCGAAGACAAATGTTCGAACGACCCCCGGCGAAAATTCAGAGACGAAGTTCTGCCTGCCTTCCAAAACTATCATGCGGGCAAAAGGGCTTCGGAGCTGGTGGCGGCAACATCTTCGCTGCTTGACGGCAGGATTCCCGACGAAGCGGTCATGGAGGCTGCAGGGCGCGTACTGGATATGGCATACAGGGCCTACCGCGCCGGATTGACGATCAACCCTGACCACGACTCGGAGGCGGGACGCACAGCTTTGTTCAAAGGATATGAGGGTCTTGAAAAGATCACCGGGGCGCAGCGCATCGGGGCGACATTCCTGCCGCCTTCGGAACTGCGCACCTGGTTTGACGAGATTGCCGGTCGGGCGATCGCCTTCATAGACGAGCTCGGGGAGGACGATCACTAATGTTCGATCCGGTGACAGCAGAAATCATGCGTACTGCGCCAGCCTTGCCAGGCCTGAATCCTGCCGAGCTGCCGCAGTTGCTTACAGCGCAGTATGCAGAGCTGGTTGCACGCAGAATGAGACGCGTCGAAGGCGCTGAAGATGCGGCTGGTGACGGCGCTGCTGACGGCGAATGGCCTCTCGCCCGTATTGCCGACGCCTATGAGATCGTTGTGTCCGTCCGGCGCGACGCCGACTACCGCAGGGCGGCGGCATTCGTTGCCGGCACGGCGCATCAAATTCTGGCGCAGGACCTCGCGCAGACCGATGCTGCCGGGTCTGTTGGCATCATGGATCGGGATCGCATCCATCCGGCGATCGCGGCGGCGGTGCTTTTTCTGGTGGCCGAGCAATATGCGGACGCCCACGAAGCCGCGCGCTTCATCAGGCCGGAAGATGGAGAGCAGGACTATGTCTGCACCATTCTGGCCGAAGATATCCGTGACCTGGCGCGCGGCAATTTCCAGAGCATTCTTGACCGCGCGCAGCGCCGTCCGGAGGGGTTCTTCTCCGGCGGATTGCTTGAACAGCGGGGGACAACGGCGCTCTTCGAGAGCCTCGTCGTCGGTGTCGAGTTGTTTGCAGCGGAAGTTCTGACAGAAGATATGCCCGAGAAGGCGGCAGGGCGGTTCGACGGCGCAAGGGCGGCGTTCGCCCGCGTGTTGGCCCTCTCTTCTCTCGAGCACGGTCGCCTCGGCGATTTGTCCCAGAGTTTCCAGACCACCTATCCGGGACCGCGTCACCTCGCATCACTGCTGCTGGCAGCCTATGACTCCATTGCGGGCGCGGCGGTTACACGCCTGCAGCCGCCCGATGGTTCAGATGGGGATTACTGGCGAAGCTGGCTGAGGCATCGTGCGAATGCCGCACCTTTCGTCTGGCCCAATCATAGGGTGGCCATAGCGAAAGGATTCCACGAGAGCGGCAAGTCCGCCGTGCTCGTTCTGCCGACCGGCGCGGGAAAAACGACGGTCTCTTGCCTGAAGATTGCTGCTGTACTGGCAAGCGGCAAGTCGGTTGTGTTCTTAGCTCCAACCCACGCGCTTGTGGATCAACTCACCGACGATCTGCAGAAGGTCTTCCCAGAATCGCTGGAAGGTTCGGTTGTTTCGAGCGATTTCGACCGCTTGTTCGCTTCCGGCACCAACTTCGAAAGCATCGAGGTCATGACGCCGGAGCGCTGTCTTGCGCTTCTGTCATATTCGCCCGAGGCTTTTGAAAACGTGGGGCTGCTGGTCTTTGACGAATGTCATCTCCTCAGCCCCGTCTCGAATCTCCGCCGGGCGCTGGACGGAATGTTCTGCGTCCTTGCCTTCAATAGCATCGCACCGGAAGCCGACTTCCTGTTTCTTTCCGCGATGCTCGATAATGGCGCTGCATTCGCAGAGTGGATTGAAGAGCTCACCGGTCGCACCTGTGTTTTTGCCGATCCGCTTTGGAAGCCGAGCCGACAGGCGCGCGGCGTCCTGCTGTATGAGAGTGCCGCCATCGTGCAGATGACACGCAACGCGATCGCCGTTCAGCGCGCGGAGGATGCCCGAAAGAAAAAGCGCGCAAAGAACCTGCGCAAACCGGCTGCCGAAGCGCTGCAATGCCCGCCGCATGCTCTCTTCGGGCTTCAGCACAACTGGCTGGCCGGTGCAGCGCCAAGCTGCACCCTGACGGCCATATCCGATGCGCCGGTCACGTTAACAGGTAAGCTCAACCGGGATGGTTCGATCTATCTGACGCCGAATGTAAACAAGGTAGCCGCGCAAGTTGCGGCTGTTGCGGCGCGCAACGGCCTGAAAGGCATCGTCTTCGTCAACCGCAAGGATACTGCCGCGTCCACTGCGCGTGAAATCGCGGCGCTGCTGGGTGATCCGCCAGAGCAAACGCAAGATGAAGAAGAGCGATGGAAGGCGCTGGAGATTGAGCTTGGCGGGCTGGAACACGCGATCTTGCCCGGTCCCGCCGCCGCCGTGCCCCACAATGCGCTGATGCTCAGGCTGGAGCGCGATCTGGCAGAACGCTTGTTCCGCCGTGCCGATGGGGCAAAGGTCATCGTCGCTACACCGACGCTGGCGCAAGGTCTCAACCTTCCGGCTCATATTGCCATTCTTGCCGGGGACAAGCGCAGCGACCCGGACGAAGGAGGGCGAGAAGACCTGGAGGCGCACGAGATACTGAATGCTGCGGCCCGTGCAGGGCGCGCCGGTCACCTCGCCAACGGCATCGTGCTCCTGATCCCTGAAGCCGTGCTTCAATTCAGGCAAGGTAGGCCCTTCACAAAAGGGGTGCTCGACAAGCTGAAGTCGGTACTGCCGGAGGACGACCGCTGCCTGTCCCTGAGCGATCCCCTGCAGACAATTCTTGATCGCATCAATGTGGCGGCTACTGCCGATCCCGATGTCGAGTATGCCCTGAACCGCTTGGCCACTGCGGTCGCGCCTGAAGGAGCAGAAACCGAGGCAACGACGCGCTTTTCGATAGGGCGGTCACTGGCTGCCTTCACGGCCATAAGGATCAACCAGAAGGCGGAGTTCGATGCGAAAGTCGCGCGACTGAACGAGCTTATCGGCGAGAGAGCGAAGGAGGCCGATGATCAGGTCCTGGCGGAGCTTGCCACCCAGAGCGGCGCGCCGCTCGGCATACTCAAATCGCTGCGGCAAAGGATCGAGGATCAGATTGAACGCCTACCCCAGACAATACCGGACTGGACGTCCTGGATCATCAACTGGCTCGCAGAGGATCAGGATGCGCGCGATGCCATTCTGATCCGTGATGGTAGAGCAATTCTCGGCGCTACCGGAAACAAGAAGGACGGACCGCTGACGGCCGACGCCGTAAAGAACCTCGAACCCGGAATTCTGGCCTGGCTACGCGGCGAACCCTTGCGCGAAATCGAAAGACAACTCGGCGGCGACCCCGCTGAAAAAGCGATCTGCCCGCGTGCCCGTGAGCTAGTCTCTCAGCTAGTGCCGCTCAGCCTTTCCTTCGCTGCCGGTCTAGCCGCGCGCACGGCAAGCGAGATACCTGCCGTCGCCGACGGACCGGCTACGCCGGTCTCTGTCATTGACTGCCTTGCAGCCGGGGTCAGACGCGGCTTCGACACCCCGAACAAGCTCGCCTTTAGCGACATCAAGCGCGGCTTCTTGAGCCGCGTTCAGACGCATCAGGCCTATTCCGCCACTATCGAGCGTGAGCCAGAGATCTCAAACATGGAAGAGTATCCTGCGGTGGTGGATCGCATGCGGGCGTATCTGCTGCTGGTCGACGACTGAGCGTAGCAGGCTATTTTGCAAGCATCCCTGTTGCCGTGCCATCGATCTGGCTAGGGAAAGCGGACGTTGGCCTCTGTGCGGTCGAGCGGCCGCAAAGGGCCGATCTTGCTAAGTGGCGTGCACGAAAACCGTGACGACGGGCACCGAATTTGAACGTCTGCTAAGGGAGCTGGGCACTTGGTAATTTGGTTTGGGGTATGTTTCTTGTCGGCTGGCCCATGGGTGTCTTGGTGGTTCGCTGGTCAACGCTTCTATGCTGCGACTTGCAGGGTAGGGGCTTCAGTGCATCCTGCCCCCGCAACCAAAGCAAACGAAACCCCAAAAGGCCCAGCTAACGCTGGGCCTTTGGCATTCTGGCTGCCCGCACCGCAAGAGCTCGACAATCCCCACAACCCACCTCCGCCTGGCTGTGCGGATGATCCCCGATGGCCTGCGGGTAGGCGGCTTCGTCGGCGAGGGGGGGAGGCCGTCCTCTGCACCCCATGGCGGTCGGGGGCGCGGTGGTTGGGGTTGGAGGCGGCTCGGATCGCGCATCTTGGCTGGTGTCCGGGGCCTCTGGCGGGGTGTCGGATCGGCGCCCTGAACGGGCGGGGATCGGTGGGGTGATCGGGGGATTGCACGGCCGGGGTTGGCGGGTGGCCATGGCCGGCGTTTCGCGGAAGGTACGGATATTCGCGGCACTGCTGCGGTTGGTAGCGGCTGCGCTTTGCAGGCCGCTGGATTCGCGAGGAAAATAGGTTTCTGAAATGCGCTGGACATCAACGCCACAGCCGGAAAACAATTTTCAGAAGACGGCTGGGGATGTTCGAATGGTAATGTTTTGTTACCAAAAACCGAGAAACCCATGCGAAAATGCCGCGAGAGCCCACCGATCTGCATCAAGCCCAATGCGCCATTCTTTCGCGCGTAGAGCATGAAGAAAATATTTTACATAATGGGGCGGAATAGCTAACACTCAAGCTGTGCAGGATTCGTTTATCCCGGATGTCGGAAGAGGAGCCGGCGGGGTGGGGGGAACCTGTGCGACGGCCGGCCGTGTGCCGCCGCATAACAGGGAGAGAGAAAATGTTTCACAAACCGAAGAATGCGCAGGTCTCGCGCGTCAGTCGCCGCCGGTTCCTCGAGCTGGGTGGGTATGGCGCCACGATGCTGGGCACGGGGTCGCTGGCCGTCGGCCTGAACTCCACCATCATGTCGAGCCGGGTTCAGGCGGCCTCGTCCGATGACGCCAAGTGGAAGCAATATGCCGGGTCCAAGCTGACGTTCCTGTCGGAAAACACCCCGCCGTCCTTTGCCATCCGCGACAATATCAAGGCCTTCTATGACCTGACCGGCATCGAGGTCGAAATCCTGACCGACGACCTGCCGGTTGTGCAGCAGAAGGCGGGGATCGACCTGCGTTCGGGCAAGTCGGACTATGTGCTGAACTACATCCAGGACAAGCCGATCGGCGCGCCCTTCGCCGATTTCTACGTCGATCTGTCCAAGATGTTCGGTGACGAGACGCTGCCGCAGGACGTGGACGGCTATGGCGACGATGCGTGGTTCGACAACTTCCTGTCGGCCTGCGGGCGCTTCTATTCCGAGGACAAGATCATCGCGCTGCCCTATGACGCGGCGATCGCGGTGACCTTCTACCGTCAGGACCTGTTCGAGAAGTACACCAAGGACTTCGAGGCCGAATATGGCTACCGGCTGGAATACAACGAGAATTCCACCTGGAAGAACGTGCTGGACATCGCGACCTTCTTCAAGAAGCTGAAAGAAGGCGGGGCGGACGTTCCCTATGGCTATGCCCAGCACCAAGGCAGCTTTGCCTGGACCACGCAGCTGGACATCCAGCGCATGATGTTCGCGCATGGCCGCTGGACCGACTTCAACATGGACGACAAGATCGGGTCGAAAGAGCCGGGTCCGACCAACTGGGGCGACGAACAGTCCGTCCTGATGCTGGAGAAGTTCAAGGCGCTGGCCGATGTGTCGCACCCCGACAACCTGGCCAACGGCACGCTGGAGCTGAACACCGTCTACCAGTCGGGCAACATCGCGATGCAGGTCCAGTACCACGAATTCGCGGCCTCGGTCGAAGACGAGAAGACCTCGGTCGCGGCGGGTGGCAAGACGGCCTATGCGCCCTGCCCGAAGGGCGAGGCGAGCTGGATCCTGAATGGCGGTCAAGCGGTGAACGGCACCAACTGCGGCATCGGCGGCATCGGCATCAACGCCAACGCGCCCGAGGACGTGCAGCGTGCGGCCTATCTGTTTGCGATCTGGTCCACCTCGAAGAACATCCAGTATGACGTGCTGAAGGGTCTGGGCGGCACGCCCACCCGCAAGTCCGTGCTGGATATTCCGGAGGTGCAGGCCGCGAAGAGCCGTCCGAGCGCGATGCCCAACGCCCTGACCTTCGACGCGGTTTACAACTTCGGCATCAAGGACCCGAACTTCGTTCTGGGCCCGAAGATCACCGAAGCGAACGAGTACCACTCGCTCATCGCGTCGGAAACGCAGCGGATGCTGTCGGGCGAGATGAGCCCGGCCGACACCGCCGCCTCGCTGAAGGACCAGATCGACGGCCTGAACGGCGTCTGATCGCACATCGCCCGGCGGCCCCCTGCGGGCCGCCGGTTCCCCTTCCATCCCGAATTGCCGCCCCCGGCCAAAGGCCCAAGGCAGGAGCGACGACCGACATGACAGATGTCTCATCCCTTTCCGGAACCTCGCGCGAAGTGGCGTCGAAGCTGTTCCGTGCACGCGCCCATTCCGTCGAGGTCGAGGCGCGTCCGCGTGCCGAAATCACGCACAAGCCGCGCAAGTTCAACCCGCCGATGCCCAAGCATTACTACTATTACCTGATGGCGCCGGCGATCGCGATCCTTGCCTTCATCTCGCTCTATCCGTTCTTCTGGCTGATCATCATGTCGCTGCAGGACGTCGATATCGGCGGGGGCGAATGGATCGGTCTGAAGAACTATACGAAGCTGTTCACCGATGCCCGCTTCATCGACGGCTGGATCCTGCTGGCGCAGTATTCGGTCATGTGCCTTGGCCTGCAGGTCGGGCTGGGCGTGACGCTGGCGGTGGTCGTCAACAGCTCGAAATACGAGAAATACCTCGTCACGGCGCTGCTGATGCCGATGATGATGGCGCCTGCCGTGGCGGGTCTGCTGTGGCTGTTCCTCTATAACGGGACGTTCGGCTGGTACCACTGGGTGCTGCAGAGCGCGGGAATCCTGGACAGCGCGTCCATCCTCGCCAGTGCCGATACCGCCATGTATGCGATCGTGCTGGTGGATGTGTGGCAGTGGACGCCGCTGATCACCATCATCGCGCTGGCCGGTCTGAAGCGGGTGCCGCGGGACCAGCTGGAGGCCAATATGGTGGATGGTGCCTCGCCGCTGCGGAACTTCTTCGCGATCATCCTGCCGAACCTCTATCCGGTCCTGCTGATCGCGGTGCTGCTGCGGTTCATGGACAACTTCCGCTTCATCGACTCGATCCTTGTCCTGACGGGCGGCGGGCCGGGAAGTGCGACGAAGATCCTGCCGGTCTATCTGTTCGAGGTCGCCTTCAAGTTCTTCAAGCTGGGCCGTGGCGCGGCCATCGCGCTGACGCTGCTGATCGTGACCATCCTTCTGGGCAAGCTCCTTGTCCGCGTCTTTGAAAAACCCCAGGGCGGAAAGGGCTGAACCATGGCTTCCCGTGACGTCGTATCCTACGATACCCCGCTATCGCGTGCGCTGAGCATCTTCGGCACCGTCTTTGTCGCCTTCTACCTTGTCTGGACGCTGTTGCCCTTCGTGGTGATGTTCGTGTCGTCCTTCAAGGACATGCTGGAAGCCTTCAAGCTGCCGGTGGTGGGTGACTGGGCGGGGATGACGGTCTTTTTCGACTTCTCGCCGACGCTGAAGCATTACACCACGCTGTTTACCGAAAACAGCTTCGGCACCTACATCATGAACAGCCTGATCGCAGCCGGCGGGTCGGCGGTGATCTCGGTGATCTTCGGTTCGCTGGCGGCCTATTCGCTGAGCCGGGTGGATTTCCGCGGCAAGCAGGACCTGTTCTTCTGGATCATCTCGACCCGGATGGCGCCCGTGGTGGCGGTGATGGTGCCGCTATACGCGATCTTCCGCAGTCTCGACCTTGTCGGGACCCTGCCCGGGCTGATCCTGGCCTATACCACCTTCAACCTGCCTTTCGCGATCTGGATGCTGAAGGGGTTCTTCGACAACGTCCCCTATGCGATCGAAGAGGCGCAGATGGTGGACGGTGCCACGCGGTTCGAGGCCTTCCGGTCCATCCTGCCGCTGGTGGCCCCCGGGATCGGTGCCTTCGTCGTGCTCTGCGTGCTGTTCGCCTGGAACGACTTCCTGTTCGCGGCGATCATCGGGTCGGGCGGGGCAAAGACGCTGCCGGTGGCGACGCGCGAACTGGTGCAGCCGCAGAACATCCAGTGGGGGTCGATCATGGCGGCAGGTGTCGTCACGACCGCGCCGATGATGCTGCTGGGCCTTGTGATCCGGAAATACCTCGTGGCCGGCCTGACGATGGGCGCGGTGAAGGAATGATGCGGGCCGCGCGGGCCCCCGGCGGCCCGTGCGCCCATACCAACGAACTGGGAGGACTACACCATGGCGACCGTTACCATCAGGAACGTGTGGAAGTATTACGGCGAGACACCGGCCGTGAAGGATCTGAACATCACTTGCCCTGACGGCAGCTTCGTTTCGATCCTTGGCCCGTCGGGCTGCGGCAAATCCTCGACCATGCGGATGATCGCGGGTCTGGAGCATATCAGCAGTGGCGACATCCTGTTCGACGAGCAGCGCGTGAACGATCTGGCGCCGAAGGACCGCGACGTGGCGATGGTGTTCGAGAACTACGCGCTTTATCCGCACAAGTCGGTCTATGAAAACATCGCGAACCCGTTGCGTCTGCGCGGGGCCAGCGAGTCCACCGTGAAGGAACGGGTGGAAGGGGCCGCGAAGCTTCTGGAGATCAGCCACCTTCTGGGCCGCCGTCCGCATGAGCTGTCGGGCGGGCAGAAGCAGCGGGTCGCGATCGGGCGGGCGATCGTGCGGGAACCCAAGCTGTTCCTGTTCGACGAACCCATCGCCCACCTCGACGCGAAGCTGCGCGCGCATATGCGGGGCGAGATCAAGCACCTCCAGCGCACGCTGGGCACGACGATGATCTACGTGACGCATGACCAGCTCGAGGCGCTGTCGATGGCCGACTACATCGCGGTCATGCATGACGGCGAGTTGCAGCAGTGGGGCACACCGTCGGAAATCTTCAACAACCCCGTCAACGCCTGGGTTGCTGGCTTCGTGGGGGAACCCGCGATGAACTTCCTGACCTGCGGGATCAAGGGCGAGGGGGATGGCGTCTCGCTGATGCACAAGAACTTCGAGATCCCGCTGCTGCCCGGTCAGGTGCGCCAGTTGAACGGCGCGGCGCAGACCGGCGTGGCGCGGATGGGCGTGCGCCCCGATGCGATGTCGATCAGCATGACCAGACCGTCCGAGGCCGCGATCCGTGGCGAGATCTTCGTGAACGAGCTGCTGGGCGGCGACATGCTGGTGGAAGTGGAGCTTGACGACTGCCGCATCCGCGTGAAGACGACGCCGGAATTCGCGGGCAAGCCGGGCGAGACCTGCTATCTGACCGTGAACCGCGACAAGTGGCACGTCTTCGACGCGGGTGACGGACATGCCTACTTCTGAGGCCACAGTCGCAGGGAAGGGGGGCGACCCCTATCAGGAGGCGCTGGACGCCTTCCTTGCGGCGCATGTGGCATCAGGGGGTGTCGTCGCTGCGTATCGCGCGGTTCAGGCGATGCCCTATTTCTCTGGCCCGGACCGGACGCCGCTTGCGGCGTTGCGGACGGGGCGGGGGGCCTGCACGGCCAAGCATCTGGTGCTGCGCGATCTGTTGCGCCGGATGGGGCAGGCGGCGGTGGTGGAGATCGTCGAGGGCGATTTCGCCAGCGGCATCCCGCTGCATCCGACCATGCCGCCGGAGTTGCAGGAGATGGTCCGCGCGGGCGGGGTGGTGGATTTCCATTGCCGCGTCCGGCTGGAGGGTGGGCCGGCGCTGGATGCGACTTGGCCCCTGGCCCTGCGCCGCTGGGGCTTTGACGTGCGCGAATGGCAGGGCGCGGGTGATAGCGGGCAGGCCATCGCGCAGGTGACCGTGCGATCGAAGGACGAGGATGTGCTTGGCACGAAGGCAAGGCTGCTGGCGGGACTGTCCGAGGCGGACAGCGCGCGCCGGTTGCGGTTCCTTGCCCTTCTGTCGGGATGGCTGGCGGGACTGCCGCAGGCCGATTGAAGGACAAAGACGACGGGGGGGAGGAAATCTTGTCGCGTAAAGGGAAGGTATTTGTCGGCATAGACGCCGGCACGACGGGCTGCACCGTGATGATCTTCGACGAGAAGGGCAACGCGGTCGGCCACGGCTATCAGGAATACAACTGTTCGTCGCCCCAGCCGGGCTGGATCGAACAGTCGCTGGACGAGGTCTGGGCGGGCATCTGTTCGGCCACGAAACAGGCGGTGGCAAAGGCGGGTCTTCCGGCCGAGGCCTATCATTCCGTGGGTCTGTCCAGCCAGCGCGGCACCTTCGGGCTGCTGGACGAGAACCGCCGCCCGCTGATGAACTCGCTGGTGTGGAACTGCGGCCGCGCGTTGAAGAGTGTCGAGGCGATCTCGTCCGAATTCGGCGCGGCAGAGCATCAGACCCATACCGGCATGACCATCAGCCCGCTGTGGTCGGCGGCCAAGATCGTCTGGCTGCGCGAGAACCGGCCCGACCTGTTCGATGCCACGCGCTGGTTCGTGAACGGGCAGGAGTATTTCCTGTGGCGGATGGGCGCGGATGACTGGGCGACGGACCCGGCCTCGCTGACGCTGAACGGGATGATGGATATCGCCAAGCTGGACTGGTCGGACCGCGTCCTTTCCGCCTGCGGCATCGGGCGCGACCGTCTGCCCCCCGTGGGCACCCCGGCGACGATGGTGGGGCGTCTGTCCAAGGCGGCGGCGCATGAGACGGGGTTGCCCGAAGGCGTGATCCTGTGCCGTGGCGCGGGCGACCAGCAATGCGCGGCGATCGGCGCGGGTGTCATCAGGCAGGGTATGGCGGAGTTCACCGTCGGCACATCCGGCGTCATGGTGGCGCATCTGGACAGCGTGGAGCGCATCAAGGGCAACAAGCTGTGGTGGGGCGGGCATGGCGTGCCCGGCGCGTGGGATATCGAAGGGGGTGCCTTCAGCCTTGGCGCGTCCCTGCGCTGGTGGCGCGACCAACTGGGCCGCAACGAGCTGGACGAAAGTGCGCGGCGCAACACCAGCGTCTATTCCGTCATGGTCGAACAGGCGCAGAATTCCAAGCCCGGCGCCAATGGCGCGATGTTCCACAGCTTCATGGCCAGCCAGGTCACACCCTATTACGACGCGGTGGCGCGGGGAGGCTTCCTCGGGCTGGGGCTTTACCACGAACGGCATGACCTGATCCGCGCGCTGCTGGAAGGCTGCTCGCACGAGATGAAGATGGTCTTCGACAGTTTCCAGTCCGACATCGACGGCGGGATCACGGATTTCCGTCTGACGGGGGGCGGGACGAAATCCGACGGCTTCGTGCAGATCATGACCGATGTGATCGGCGTGCCGTCCACCGTCACGAAGGAGCGCGAATGCACCGCCCTTGGCGCGGCGATCCTTGGTGCCTTCGGATCGGGCGCCTTTGCCTCGATCGACGAGGCGGTGGGTGCGATGGTGCAGGTGGAAAGCACCTTCGAGCCGAATGCGAAGCTGGCGGACCTCTATGGCGAACAGCACGCCATCTATCGCGGCATCTACGAGGCTATTGCCAAGTCGGGCCAATATGCCGCGCTTTCCGACTTCTCGCAAAAATACCAATGACGACTGAAGGGAGACTTTGAAATGCCGATTCCTGGTATCCGCGGTATGGAACATGTGGGCATCACCGTGCCCGACATCAACGAAGCCTGCGATTTCTTCACCCGCATCCTTGGCGCGGAAGTGCTGTTCACCGCAGCGACCGACTTCCGTGGCGAAGGCGACTGGATGGCGGAACATCTGAACGTGCATCCGCGGTCCGAGATCAAGGAATTCCGCTATGTGCGCCTTGGCAATGGCACCAATCTTGAGGTCTTCCAGTATTCCGCGCCGGACCAGAAGACCGAGGGGCCGCTGAAGAATTCCGATATCGGCGGGCATCACATGGCCTTCTATGTCGATGACATGGATGCGGCGATCAAATTCCTGAAGGACAACGGGGTGAAGGTGCTGGGTGAGCCCACCTCCTATACCGACGGGCCGAACCTTGGCCTGACATGGTGCTACTTCATGGCACCCTGGGGGCTGCAACTGGAGATCGTCTCGTCGCCCAACGGAACGGTCTTCGACAACGAAGCGAAAAAGGCCGGGCGCCGGCGCCTGTTCGACCCTTCGCGTGCGGCAGAAACGCTGATCTGACCGGCAGATACGGGGGGCGTGGGTCGCCCCCCGACACCACCTGAAAGGAAAATTCATGCCCCTCGTGTCAATGGGCCCGATGTTGCGTCGGGCGCGGGCGGATGGTTATGGCATCGCCGCCTACAACATGATCGACTTCAATTCCGCGAGGTCCATCATCGCGGGTGCGACGGACCTTTCCGCGCCGGTGATCGTGCAGGTCTCGGTCAAGACGGTGAAGCACTGGGGCTATGCCCATGTGGCGACATGGGTGCGTATGCTGGCCGGGGATGCGCCGGTTCCCGTGGCGCTGCATCTGGACCATTGCACCGATATCGACGTCATCAAGCGTTGCATCGATGCGGGCTGGACCAGCGTGATGTTCGACGGGTCCGCCCTGCCTTTCGCCGAGAACCTTGAGAAATCCTCGCTCGTCTACGCCTTGACCGAGGCTGCGGGTGTGGGGCTGGAGGCAGAGATCGGCGCCATCGGCGGGGTGGAGGATGACAAGGTCGTCAATGACGACCAGTCGCGTCTTGCCGATTACGACGAATGCCTGCGCTTTGTCGCGGCCATGCCCAACCTTGCGGTCTTTGCCCCCGCCATCGGCACGGCGCACGGGTTCTACAACGGCGAGGCGAAGATCGCCTATGACCTGCTGGAGCGGATCACAAAGGCCATCGACACGCCCATCGCGCTGCATGGCGGAACGGGGCTGACGGATGACCAGTTCCGGCGCTGCATTTCGCTGGGCTGCGGCAAGGTCAACATCTCGACCATGCACAAGCGGTTGTTCATCGACGGTTTCGTCGGGCTGAAGGCGGAAAAACCCAAGCTGGAGGAGCCGCTGCCCTTCATCGCTGCCCAGCATGACGCGATGAAGGCCGATGTGATGGCCTGCATCCGCACCTTCGGGTCCGCCGGTCGCGCCGCGGAGGCGTCCCATGCGGCCTGAGATGGAAGCGCTGATCTTCGACTGCGACGGCGTGCTGGTCGATACCGAAAGGGACGGCCACCGCGTGGCCTTCAATGCGGCCTTCGCGGCCGAGGGGTTGGCGGTGGAGTGGTCGGTGGAGCGCTACGGCGAATTGCTGACCACCGGCGGCGGCAAGGAACGGATGCGGCGGCATTTCGACGAAACGGGCTGGCCGGACGGGGACCGTGACGCGCTGATCGCGCGGCTGCACCGGCGCAAGACCGACCTGTTCATGGAGCTGATCGAGGGCGGTGCGCTGCCCCTGCGCCCCGGCGTGGCGCGGATGGTTGATGCCGCACTGGGCGCGGGGATGCGGGTGGCGGTCTGTTCCACGTCGAACGAGCGGGCGGTGGAAACCGTGGTTCGCGTGCTACTGGGACCGGACCGCGCGGCGCGCATCACCGTCTTTGCGGGCGATGTGGTGCCGAAGAAGAAACCCGATCCCGCGATCTATCTGCTGGCGGCCAGGACGCTGTGCCTGACCCCCGCCGCCTGCGTGGTGGTGGAGGACAGCCATATCGGCCTCCGTGCCGCGAAAGGGGCGGGGATGCGCTGCGTCGTCACCCGTTCCACCTATACCCACGACGAGGATTTCACCGGGGCGGACCGGATCGTGGACCATCTGGATCAGGGCATCGACCTTGACCTGTGCCGCGCCCTGATTGTGGAGGAGGATACCGAATGCCGCTGACCGTCAATGCGACGCTGAAGGCGAAGGACGGCAAGGAAGAGGCGCTGTTTGTCGTGCTCAAGGCGCTGATCGCGCCGACGCGGGCCGAAAAGGGCTGCATCTTCTATGACATGCACAAATCCGATGACGAGCCGGGCCTGTTCATGTTCACCGAGGAATGGGAAACCCGCCCGCTGTGGGATGACCATATGAATTCGCCGCACCTCAAGGCGTTTTCGGCCCGGCAGGACGAGCTTGTCGCCAACTGGACGCTGTTCACCGGACAGAGGGTCTAGGGCCATGAAGATCAAGTTCTATGCCCATGCGAGTTTCCGGCTGGAAGGGGACGGGCTGACCGTCATCACCGACCCCTTCAACTGCGAGAAGTCGCATTTCGACCCGATCAACGAACCTGCGGACATCGTCCTGATGTCTTCGGACACGGATGATTTCCATTCCGATCCCAGCCACATCACCGGCAACCCCGAAGTCGTCAACACGCTGGCCATTCCGGCGGGCGGGCGCGTGGTCAAGGGGATCGAGGTCACGTCCTATCCGGCGACGGAAAGCCTGACCTTCGACTACCAGACGGAATATGGCCGCGATCCGGATGCCAATGCGCTATATCACTTCACGCTTGGCGGGCTGCGTTTCCTGCATATGGGCGATATCGGCACGGCGGTGCCTGACGGGCATCTGCAGGCGCTGAAGGGCAAGGTGGATGTGCTGCTGGCGCTGACCGGCGACCACGCGACGATCCCGCTGCCCGATCTGGACGAGGCGATCCGCGTCATCGGGCCGAAGGCCGTGATCCCGATGCATTACTACAGTCCCAAGGGCGTGCTGAAGATCGAACCGGTCGAAAGCTTCCTCGCCCGCGTTCCCGCCGACAGCATCACACGGGTCGGCGGGTCCGAGATGGAACTGACGCCCGAAATGCTGCCCGCCGACGGCGCACCGCGCGTCTTCGTCTTCGAACAGTCACGCTGAACCTTCCCCTGAGGGTCAAGCAACCTCGCCCCCGCCTGACCTTCGGGCGGGGTTTTTCACCCGAAGGACCGCTGCCATGAGCGCAATTGCCCCCACCCATGCCCGCAACATGCGCCTGCTGTCGGTCAGCGATCAGGGCGGCCGACCCGACGGGGTGCAACTGATGGTGCATCGCGGTTACGGCTATGTGGGCCACATCTTTTCCAAGGGTTTCAGCGTGATCGACCTGCGCGATCCGGTGAACCCGCGTCCCGTGGCCCATATCCCCGCGCCGCCGAATACATGGAACCTGCATCTGCAGACCCATGACGACCTGCTGCTGGTGATCCACAACAAGGACATGTTCGCCCAGTCCGACATGGCCGACGAAAAGGCCTATTACAAGGGCGGGGTCAGCCACCATGCGGGCGGCACGCGCGACTGGTCGGCGGGGATGGCGGTCTATGACATCTCGCGCCCCAAAAACCCCCGACAGATCGGCTTCATGAAGGTGGAAGGCATGGGCCTGCACCGCATCTGGTACACGGGCGGGCGCTGGGCCTATGCCTCGGCGCTGCTGGACGGGTTCACGGATTACATCCTGATCGTCATCGACATGGCCATGCCGGAGAAACCCATCCTCGCGTCGCGCTTCTGGCTGCCCGGCATGAACGCAGCGGCGGGAGAGGTGCCGGACTGGCCGCTGCCTGCGGGGCGGTTCGGGCTGCACCATCCCATCGTGCAGGGCGACATCGCCTATTGCAGCTGGCGCGATGCCTGCCTTGCGATCGTCGATGTATCGGACCGGCACGCGCCGAAGCTTATGAACCACATCGTCTGGTCGCCGCCCTTTGGCGGGGGGACGCACAATGCCCTGCCGCTGCCGGGGCGGGACCTGCTGGTGGTGGTGGATGAAACCGTGCTGGACCATGGCGAGGACGGGATCAAGCCGATCTGGGTCTTCGACAATCAGGTCAAGGGAAAGCCCGTCAGCATATCCACCTTCCCGCCGCCTTCGGACCGCGACTATCATGCCGTGGGCGGGCATTTCGGGCCGCACAACATCCACGAGAACCGCCCCGGCACCTTCCAGTCGGAAACGCTGATCTTTTCAACCTGGCAGAATGCCGGCGTGCGGGTGCATGACATCACAGACCCCTTCCGCCCTGTCGAGGTGGGCGCCTGTGTCCCGCCGCCGCCCGCGCAAATGGTCGACCCGCGCCCGAACCGTGCGCCGGTCCTGCATTCGGCGGACGTGCATGTGGACCGCAACGGGCTGGTCTATGCGACCGACTTCAATGCGGGTCTGTCGGTGATGGAATTTCTGGGCTGAACCCTACGGCTCACCCCCCATGCGCTGGTAGAACCGTTCGAGCGCCGAGGCCGTGTTCTTCAGGTTCGAGGAGCGGTCGCCCTCTTCCTCGAACAGAAGCCCGATATAGAGCAGGTCCACCAGATAGATCTGGCTGATCCGCCCTTCAAGGAAGTCCCCGTAGAGGGGCACTGACGGGGTGGCCGAACTCCATGTCACCAGCGTGGTTTCCGCCGCACGGGCGACGGGCGAGGTGGGGTCGCTTGTCATGGCGATGGTCGTCGCGCCCTTTTCGCGGGCCAGCCGCAGCGCGCTTGCGATCCCCTGCGTCGTGCCGGTGTGCGAGATGCCGATCATCACGCAGTCGGGGCCGAGGTTCGCGGCCAGCACCACCTGTGTGTAATGGTCCGCGCAGGCTGTTGCGTCGAGCCCTGCCTTCATGAACAGGTGCGCCGCCTCGTCACAGATCGCGGCCGCCCCGCCGACACCCACCAGCACGACCTTCCGCGCCCCGCGTATGGCGCGGATGCAGGCGTCGATACGTTCGGAATCGAGCATACGCTGTGTGCCCTGCAACGCCGTGGACAGGAGGTTTGCCAGCTTGGCCGATGTGGCAATCAGCGTGTCGGTCTGGTCGATCTCGGCCGGGATGTTGGAAAAGGACGACCGCGTGACGGCCCCTTCGGCCAGCGAGAGCTTCAGGTCGGGGAAACCGGAATAGCCGAGGGCGCGGCTGACGCGGCTGATGGTGGCTTCGGACAGGCCAAGCGTCTGGGCCAGCTCGGTGATCGACAGGCTGAGACGCGTTCCCGCATGGTCGCGCAGGTAATCCGCAACGATGCGTTCCGACTTGCGGAGCGAGGTGTAGCGTTCCTGGATCCTCTGAACGAGATCGCCACCAGCCTGCAGAGTAAGTGGGTCGGGCATCTGCTTCTCCTCTTTGCGTGTGAAGATAGGCATTGGCCAGAACTTTCGGAAGAAGTTTTCACGCCGGTTTCGGCGCACTTCACCGGCCCTGGGCGACCGGATTCACGGTAACCATCTGGTCTGTATAGATATTTTCTGTTTCACTCGCCCTTCGTGAAAGAAGGTTTCACAAAAATCGCACCGATCACGTTCATTTTGCAAAAAATTTTCTCGACAAGATGGTGATCCGAACTTAGAAAAAACCCAGTCAATGAACTGTCTAAGCCGAATCTAACGGCGACCGGGAGGAAAGATGGGAGCTGCTGCTTCGTTGCAGAACGCGCCTTCGCGCGAGTTTTTGGAAAAACTTTTCCGCACTGCCTACAAGATCCGCGTCTTCGAAAGCGAAGGGATCAAGCTGTACCGTCAGGGTCTGATCCGCGGATACTTCCACCCCTATCTGGGGCAGGAAGGCATCGCGACGGGCGTCTGCGCTGCGCTGAGCGAGGGCGATTTCATCGCCTCGACCCATCGCGGCCACGGGCACTGCATCGCCTGGGGTGCGGATGTGAACAAGATGGTGGCCGAACTTCTGCAGAAGGAAACCGGTTACTGCCGCGGCTATGGCGGGTCGATGCACATCGCCGACATCTCCAAGGGCAACCTTGGCGCCAACGGCATCGTGGGGGCGGGCACGCCGCTGGGCGTCGGGGCTGCGCTGGCCAATCAGGTCAAGGGGTCGGATGCGGTGACGGTCACCTTCTCGACCGACGGGGCGTCCAATAACGGGACCTTCCTCGAAAGCCTGAACCTGGCGGCGATCTGGAACCTGAACTTCATCCTCGTGATCGAGAACAACCAGTACGCCGTTTCGACCCGGATCGAGGAATCCACCCGCGATACCGACCTCTACAAGCGCGGTCTGGCGATCGGCGTGGAAAGCCATCAGGTTGACGGGAACGATCCGCTGGCCGTCCACGCGGTGATGGAACAGGCCGTGGCCACCTGCCGCGCGGGCAAGGGGCCGGTGCTGATCGAGGCAAAGACCTATCGCCACATGGGCCACCATGTGAACGACCCCGGCAAGTACATGCCCGAAGAGGAGCTGGCCTATTACAAGGCCCGCGATCCGGTTGACCGCGCACGGAACGCGCTCAGGGAAATGGCCGGGGTGAGCGACGAGGAAATCGCCGCCATCGAGGCCGAAATCGCCGCCGAATTCGCCGACGCGGTCGAATTCTCGAAGAACAGCCCCGAGGTCACGCCCGAGTCCTTCCGCGAATTCGCGGTCGGTTACTGAGGCGCAGGGGAGAGGGAGGACATATCATGGCAACACGCGAACTGATGTACCGCGAGGCGCTGCGCGAAGCGATCGACGAGGAAATGGCCGCCAACCCGACGGTCTTCATCATCGGGGAAGGGATCGCCGAACGCGGCGGGTCCTACAAGGTGACCGAGGGGCTGCTGGCGAAATACGGGCCGAAGCGCGTGCGCGACACGCCCATCGCCGAGGCGGGGATGATCGGTGTGGGTGTAGGCGCGGCAATCGCCGGCGCGCGGCCCATCGTGGAAATCCTCTATGTGGACTTCGCCATGCTGGGCATGGACATGATCGTGAACCAGGCCGCCAAGTTCCGTCTGATGACGGGGGGCGATGGCCGGGTGCCGTTCATCATGCGGACGCAGGGCGGCACGGGCGGCGGTGTGGCCGCGCAGCATTCCCAGTCGCTCGAGGCGCTGTTCTACCACATCCCCGGTCTGCGGGTGGTGATGCCCTCGACCCCGGCGGATGCGAAGGGGCTGCTGAAATACGCGCTGCGTCAGGAAGATCCGGTGATGTTCCTGGAACACAAGCACCTTTACATGACCAAGGGTCCGGTGCCGGATGGCGAGCATGTGGTGCCCTTCGGCGTGGGCGACATCAAGCGCGAAGGGTCGGATGTGACCGTGATCGCCTGGTCGAACATGATCCCCCGCACGCTGGAAGCCGCCGAGGCGCTGGCCGCCGAAGGGATCAGCGTCGAGGTGATCGACCCGCGCACGCTTGTGCCGCTGGATCGCGACATGATCATCAAGTCGGTGCTGAAGACCCGCCGCTGCGTCATCGTGCAGGAAGCCAACCGCCGCGGCGGCGTGGCGTCCGACATAGCGTCGATCGTGCAGGAGGAATGTTTCTACGAGATGGACGCGCCGGTCGAGATCGTGGCGGGCATGGACATTCCCGTGCCGTTCAACCTGACGCTGGAAAAGGCGTCGGTCCCGCAGAAAGAGGACGTGGTCGCCGCTGTAAAGCGCGTGCTGCACGTCCAGTCGCTGGCTGCGGCGGCAGAGTGAGGGGCGGCCATGACCTTGCACGTACTGGAAAAACTGGCCTCGACGAACCCCGATTGCGAAATCTGGTGGGACAGCTCGCCTCTGGTCTATGAAAGCTGGAAGAAGGGGGTGCTGGCTTCGGCACCCGCCGCCAAGAAGGCCGATTGGGAGGCGCAGCTGACGCGGCTCTTCGATCCGGCCACGATCGATGCCGAGGGCCGCATGGGCTTTGGCGGGGTGACGACCAACCCGCCCTTGTCCTTGCAGGCGATCCAGAACGATCCCGACTTCTGGATGCAGGAAATCCGCCGGATCGCGGCGGAGAACCCGCAGGACGATGTCGAGGGCATCTACTGGAAGACCTATCTGGAAGTCGTGCGCCAGAGCGCGCTGATGATCCTGCCGGTCTATGATGCCAGCAATGGCCGCTATGGTTATCTGTCCGGTCAGGTCGATCCGCGTTTCGTCACGGACTTCGACCTGATGCTGGCGCAGGGGCTGCAACTGGCCGCGCTGGGCCGCAATGTCATGGTGAAAATCCCCGGCAGCGCCGAGGGTTACAGGGTGATCGAGGAGCTGACCGCGCGCGGGATTTCCACGAACAACACCACCTCGTTCACCGTGCCGCAGTATGTGGAATGCATGAACGCGGTCAGCCGCGGGCTGGAACGGGCCCGGGCGGCGGGGGTGGACCTGTCGCGCTGGCGGTCGGTCATCACACATATGTCGGCCCGTCTGGGCAATGTGGGTGATCTGAAGGTGCAGGCCGAGTTGCGCGGCATCTCCTTGACTCCGGAGGAAATTCTCCACGGCGAGATGGCGGTGCTGAAACGCGCCTACCGGCATGGCAAGGCGACGGGGCATCCGTCCAAGATGCTGCAATGTTCGATGCGGGTGCAGGACGAGGGCGAGGGTGGCACGGCGTCGAGCTGGCATATCTCGAAGATCGCGGGGGGGATTTCGTCTATACCTGCCCGCCGGGATACATCGCCCAACTGATGCAGGCCGAGGACCGGCTGCCGGAATTCGAGGCATCCGCCATCGACGAGGACGCGCCCGCCGAGGTGATCGAGAAGCTGCGCCAGCTGCCCTATTTCCGGCAAGCCTATGATTTCGATGGGATGTTGCCCGCCGAATTCAGCCGCTTCGCGGCCTTTGCCGCCACCGCGAACGAGTTTGCCGCGGCGACGCGGCGGACGGTGGATTTCGTCGCCCGTGCGCTGGAAAGCGCCCGGTCGCAGGCAGCCTGAGGGAAGGAAACAAGGCAAATGGCCGAGGCAATTCTGGTGCCGCAGGTCGGGCAGGACCTGACCGAGGCGAAGGTCGTCGAGCTGCATGTGAAGCTGGGCGACAAGGTGAAGAAGGGTGATCTGGTCGCCGTGGTGGAGAGCGAGAAGGCCAGCTTCGAGGTCGAGGCGTTTTCCGAAGGGGTGGTGATTTCCCTGCCCTGGAAGGTGGGCGATGTGGCGACCGTGCTGGAGCCGCTGATGCATGTCGGCGCCGAGGGCGAAGTTGTGGCAGAGGCCAGAATGGCCGTACCGGACCCTGTGCCGCCGGCTGTACCGCAAACTGTACATACGCACGCCCCCTTGCCGGTTTCCGCAACACCCGCGCACGCGCCGGCCCCGGCGCCCGCACAGCCGCCCGCGCAGCCGCAGGTCGAGGCGAAGGTTTCCGGGGGCGACCGTGCCTCGCCCGTCGCCCGCAGGGTGGCGGCGGATCACGGGTTGACCATCGGGCGGATCGCCGGGACCGGACCGCGCGGCGCCGTGGTGCTGCGCGATGTGGAGGCGGCGGTTGCTGCCGCCCCCGCAGGCGGTGCGCTGGAGTTGCGGACGCTGCAATCCGGGCAGGGGACGCCGGTCGTCTTCATCCACGGCTTCGGGGCGGACCTGTCCTCGTGGCGGCCCTTGGTGGCGCGGATCGGTCTGGGGTCGCCCATGATGGCGCTGGACCTGCCGGGGCATGGTGCATCGCAGCGCCACGGCGCAGCGATTTCGCGGCGCTGGTCGATGCGGTGGGCGCGACGCTGCGGGCGCTGCATGGCGGGGTGCATCTGGTCGGCCATTCGCTGGGGGCTGCCGTCGCGGCGGCGCTGACTGGGCGCGGCGACCTGGATGTGCGGTCGCTGACGCTGATCGCGCCGGCGGGGCTGGGTGCTTCGGTCGATGGCGATTTCGTGGACGGGTTCCTGTCGGCAAGGTCCGAGGCCGCGCTGGCCGCATGGATGCGGCGGCTGGTGTCCGATCCGGCAAGCCTTGCGCCCGTTCTGGTGCGGGCGACGCTGGCGGCGCGGGACGAGGCGGGGCTGGTGCCTGCGCAAACCCGTGTGGCGCGGGGCGTGTTCGAGGGGTCCACGCAACTGTTCAACGTGGCGGCGGCGCTGCGGGCCTATCGCGGCCCCTGTTCCGTGATCGCAGGGCGTGACGATGCCATCGTCCCGCTGCGCGAGATCGAGGCGGCGGTTCCGGCCCATGTCGCGCTGCACCGTCTGGACCGCGTCGGCCACCTGCCGCAGGTCGAGGCTGCCGATCTGGTGCAGAGCGTGATTGCACGCACGGTCCGTTCGGCGGGCTGAGGCGAGCATGGTGCGCGCCGCGCCGCTCCCGCGTGGCGCGCGCCCCTGATCTGATCTTCGAGGGAAGGACCGACGAATGCGCGACCTGCCGCAGGCGAGCCAT
>AYNO01000006.1 GCA_000500915.1 Rhodobacter sp. CACIA14H1 | reverse complement strand
GATGGACCGGTCCGCCTCGGCCCGCGCCGCCGCACGGTTGGCCTCGGTCACGCGCTGGTCCGCCGCCCGCCGCGCCTCCCGCGCCATCTGGTCCGCCCGCGCCAGATCCGCCAGCCGCGCCTGCAACGCCTCATGCGCCCGACGCGCCCCCTCGGCCCGCGCCGCGACCTCCTCCAGATCGCGCTTCAACTGCACCAGCCGGTTCAACTGCTGCAACCGCAGCGCCGCCGCCGAAGGAGCATCCTCCGCTCCCGCCCGGAACCCGTCCCAGCGCCACAGATCACCCTCGCGCGACACCAGCCGCTGCCCCGGCAGCAGCGCGGCCTGCAAGGCCGCCCCCTGCGCCCGGTCCACCAGCCCGATCTGCCCCAGCCGCCGCGCCAGCACGCCCGGCGCCTTCACATGCGCCGACAGCCGCGCCACACCGTCCGGCAAACCCTGCGGCGCGTCATAATCCGCCAGCAAAGCCCAGCCCGACCGCGCCCCCGCCTCCACCTCCGGCGCCCGCAGGTCATCGGCCAAAGCCGCCCCCAGCGCCTTCTCATACCCCGGCTCCACCTCCAGCCGGTCCAAGAGCTGCGTCCCCGCCGATGCCTCCCGCTCCACCAGCCGCGCCAGCGCCGCCACCTCGGCCCGCAGCGCATTGGCCTCCCCCTCGGCCGCCGACCGCGCCGCCCGCGCCTCCGCCTCGCGCCCCTGCGTCTCGGCCCGCGCCGCCTCGGCCTGCTCCAGCAGCGCCTCCGCCTCCTCGGCCTGCGCGGCGGCCACCTCCTGCGCTTCCTCCGCCGCCTCGAAGGCATCGGAGGACAAAGCCAAAGCCTCCGTCGCCCCCTCCACCGCCTCCCGCGCCGCCAGGGCCTGCGCCTCGGCCTTCTCCAGCACCCCCCGCGTATCCGACAGCAACCGCTGCGCCGACTGGTGCCGCGCCGCCAGCCGCGCCGAATCCTCCGTCGCATGCGCCAGAAGCGCCTCGCGGTCCCCCAGCACGGCCCCCGCCTCCCGCGCCGCCTCGGCCGCCTCGGCCAGCCGCTCCTCGTGCCCGTCATGGGCACGGGCCAATTGCTCGATCTCCCAGTCCAGCCGCGAAATCGTCTCCCCGGCATCCCGGTTCAGACCCGCCTCGCGCTCCATGTCGCGCACAAGCTGCTCGATCCGCCCCCGCAGCGTCTCGATCATCGCCCGGGCCCGCGCCTCCTGCTCGGCCAGCCCGTCGCGCTGCACGACAAGACGTTGCAGGATGGCCGCCGCAATCGCCTCCTCCTCGCGCCGCGACGGCAGCACATCCTCGCGCCCCTCCCGCGCCTTGCCCGCCGCCCGCGCCGCCGCCTCGGCCTGCGATGCCGCCACCAGCCGCCCGCGCAGCACCCCCTCGGCCTCGGCCCGCGCCAGCTCCGCCTCGCGCCAGCGACGATAGAGCAGCATCCCCTCGGCCCGCCGCAACTCCTCGCCGATTTCCCGATACCGCGCCGCCTGCTTCGCCTGCCGGTTCAGCGTGGACAGCTGCTGCGCCAACTGCTCCAGCACATCGTCCACGCGGGTCAGGTTCTGCTCCGCCCCCTGCAGCTTCAGCTCCGCCTCGTGCCGCCGCGCGTAAAGGCCGGAAATTCCCGCCGCCTCTTCCAGCACCCGCCGCCGCGCCTTGGGCTTGGCGTTGATCAGCTCCGATATCTGCCCCTGCCGCACCAGCGCAGGGCTGTGCGATCCGGTGGAGGCATCGGCAAACAGCATCTGCACATCCCGCGCCCGCACGTCCTTGGTGTTGGCCTTGTAGGCCGAACCCGCATCCCGCGTGATCCGCCGCACGATCTCGATCGTGTCCGCATCATTGAACCCGGATGGCGCCAGCCGCTCCTGGTTGTCGATCACCAGCGCCACTTCCGCGAAATGCCGCGCCGGCCGCGTCGCGGCCCCGGCAAAGATCACATCCTCCATCCCGCCGCCCCGCATGGCGGTGGGCCGGTTCTCGCCCATCACCCAGCGCAGGGCCTCCAGCAGGTTCGACTTGCCACAGCCATTCGGCCCGACCACGCCCGTCAGACCTTGGTGGATCACCAGATCGGTAGGGTCCACAAAGCTCTTGAAACCGTTGAGGCGCAGCTTGGTAAAGCGCAAGGGGCGGGGTCCATGTCTGATTCCGTCAAACCCGCATCGTTCGCCCCTTCCCGCCCCCCGTCAACAGTATGCCCACCGCATATCGGCGGTATCCCGCCCTTATCCCCAAGATATTGCGCATCCCCTCCGTCCCTCCGCTGCAACCCCCGCCTTCCCCGCCCCGCCCGTCCGCGCTAGGCTGCACCCATGCACCCGCCGATCACCGGCCGCTGCCACTGCGGCGCCATCACCTACCGTTGCGATGCCCCGCCGCTCTGGCAGGCGCATTGCCACTGCGAAAGCTGCCGCCGCACCACCGGTTCGGCCTTCGCCTCCTACTTCGGTGTCCGGGACGGCACGTGGGTCTGGACGACCGGAACCCCCGCCACCCATGCCGCCCCGGCGGGAACGCAGCGGCTGTTCTGCCCGGCCTGCGGCACGCGGCTGGCCTACCGCTCCCCCCGCTTCCCCGGCGAAACCCACATCCATGCAGGCACCCTGGACCATGCCGGTCAATTCCGGGCCGAAATCCATGTCCATGCCGCCGAACGCCAGTCCTGGGCCGACATCCACGACAACCTCCCCCGCCACGCGGCACAGGACGATCCCCACAGCCCCCGTCAGGCGACGGAGTCGACGGACTGGTCCGCCCTCCTTGCCCTGCTCCACCGCGCCTTCGCCTATATGGACGGGGTGATCGACCCGCCCTCCTCCCTGCACCGCCTCACCATGGCAGAGATCGCAAGGCAGGCCCGCGAACAGGAGGTCTGGCTGACCGGCGCCCCGCCCGTCGCCTGCGTCTTCCTCACCCGCAGACCCGATGCGCTCTATCTCGGCAAGCTCGCGGTCGATCCCGCGCAGCAGGGCAGGGGCCTCGGCCGCGCCCTGATCGACCTCGCCGCCACCCGCGCCCGCGCCCTCGGCCTGCCGGCCCTCGAACTCCAGACCCGCATCGAACTGGTGGCCAACCACGCGGCCTTCACCCGCATGGGCTTCACCCGCATCGCTGCCACGTCACATCCGGGCTACGACCGCCCCACGACCCTCACTTTCCGCCGCCCGGTCTGACGCCCCCCACCCATACCCTTCATCCGTTCCCAAATATCCTCAGGGGGAGTCGCCGCCTTGGCGGCGACGGGGGCAGAATGCCCCCGGACCGAGCCGGAGCGGATGCGGAGGCGAGAGGAAAGGCTTGCGGCGGCACGCCGCTCCGCTGCCTTCGCGGCGGGGGCAAGGATGACCGGACCGTTACCCCGCCGCCCGCTGCGTGCTGACAGTTTGCGGTACAATTCGCGGCACAACCTCCGGTACAGCCGCGACGCCCCTTGCGCCCGCCGTCGCCCGCCATACCTTCCGCCCGATCCGATATCCCGAACGAACCCGAAGCAGGACCCGAAATGCTCACCCTCCTCGGCATCCCCGGCGCGCTCCGCGCGGCCTCCACCAACCGGCTCCTGCTGGCCGAAGCCCGCCGCGCCTTCGGCGATGCCGCCTATTCCGAAGCCGACCTGCGCTTGCCCCTCTTCGACGAAGACCTTGAAATCGAACAGGGATTCCCTGAATCCGCCATCCGCCTCCATGGCCAGATCAAGGCCGCCGATGCCATCGTCATCGCCACGCCCGAATACAACAAGGCGCTTCCCGGCGTGCTGAAGAACGCGCTGGACTGGGTGTCGCGGATCCCCGGCGCGGCCTGGCGTGACAAGCCGGTGGCCATCCTCTCCGCCGCCGATGGCAGGGCCGGGGGCGAACGCTCGCAATACAGCCTCCGCCTCTGCCTAACCCCTTTCAGGCCAAGGCTTATTTCCGGCCCCGAAGTTCTGGTCGCCCAGTCCCGCAGCGCCTTCGAAGCCGACGGCCACCTCCTCGACGACCGCTATCGCAAGGGGCTGGCGGAACTCATGTCCATCCTCCGGTCCGAAGCGGCAAGGGGCCGGACAGACTGATCATTCCGCCGCGGGCCGCGATCTGCCATTTCCTGCAAGCCCTTCCAGAACCTCGATAAGTTGCGCGGTAGAGATGGGTTTGGTCAGCACGCGATCGGTCCCTGCCGCCTCGAACCGCTCCCGCTCGTCGCCGATGGCGGCGGCGGTCATGCCGATGATCGGACATTCCGCTCCCTTTTCCCGCAATGCCGCGGTCAGGTCATCCCCGCCCATCTGGGGCATGAACAGGTCGGTCAACACCATATCCGCTGCTTCCGCATCGAACGCCGCCAGCGCCTCCTGCCCGTCGCGCACCCAGACGATCCGCCCGAACACCCGCCGCAGACGCGCCACCAGCAATTCGCCGATAAGGTCGCTGTCCTCGGCTATCAGGACTGTCATCGCCTTCAGGCTGGCAAGATCCACCCGCTGCCGCGGCGCCCCTTTTTCCTCGCTCTCGGCGGGCAGGGCCATGGGCAACCGCATCACGAAGACGGATCCTCCTGCCGCGCGGGGCTGGTAAGTGACTGTTCCCGAAAGCAATTCGACCGAAGATTTGGTGACATACAGGCCCAGCCCCGACCCGTCCGTCCGGGTGGTCGATGTGCCCGCGCCGCGCCGGAAGGCGTCGAACAGCGTCGCCTGCGCCTCCGGCGGAACCCCGCGCCCGTCATCCGACACCCGCCACTGCCCCATGACCCCGGCCCCGACCGCTGTCTCGGAATAGCCGATGGTGATCCGGCGGCACTCGGCATGAAGGATCGCGTTCTTCACCAGATTGGACAGCGCCTGCACCAGCCGCACCCTGTCCGAAACCCGCAACTGCCAGGCCTCCGGTGCAAGGTCGAGGTCCAGGTCGATCTGCCTCGCCCCTGCCATGAGCGCGAACGTGTTGCGCACCGTTTCCGCAACCTCTTGCGGGCGCAGGGTTTCCAGCCTGATGGGCAGGTTCTGTTCGGGGCGCACCGTCTGCCGCATGTCCGCCAGCACGGAAAGCAGCTGGTCGCTGACCGCCCGCAGTCGCGGCCCCATCTCCTGCCAGGAGGCGCCGCCTTCCAGTTCCTCCAGCAGCATCGAGATGACCGATGCGGGCGTCCGCAACTCGTGCGACACGATCGAGAACATCTGCGTCTGCCGGTTCTGCTGTTCGGACAGGCTGGCCAGTGCTGCGGCAAGGTCCTGTTCCCTGCGGTGATCCCGTGTCAGGTCGATCAGCGCACCATAGGCCAGCGATCGGCTGCCCGAGCGGTCCTCGTACCAGGCGTGGACGGTGACGTAGCGGGTTTCGGCCGTCTCGTTCCACATTCCGTTGCTGGAAAAGAGGAAGGAGAGTGTCCGCGACTCCTCGGATATGTCGGCGATCGATGCCTCTATGATGGGCCTGTCCTCAGGGCGCACCCGTCCGATGAAGTCCGCGATGGTGAAGGAGGCGGGCGTTCCCAGTATCTCGGCCGCGACGGCGTCGAGACGCACCCGCCCGGTGCGCGTGTCCATGACGAAGTAGCCGATCGTCGCCAGCGCACGGATGCGGATCATCCTGTCGATGGTGGCACGGTTTCTCTCGAGTTCGGCCTGCGCGATATGGCGCTGCAGCAGGAGCAGGTAATCGAGGGCCAGCAGGAACACCGAGGCGAGTTCCAGTTTCATCACATCGGCCGATGGAACAGGATGCTGCACGAGGAATTCACCCGTCAGCATCACATAGGCGGAAACGCCGACGATATTCGCAAAGATCGCCGCATAGGGCGGCGCGAGCAGCGCCACGGCGAGGGCCAAGAGTTCCACGTCCAGAGGCGGATGCCCGGCAACGCCGAGATTGCGCAGCACCGCCAGCCCGATGAACAGCGGCAGCACCAGAAGCGCAACGCCCATGTTCCTGCGGTCGGGCCGGTCCAGAAGGTAAAGCACCAGCACTGCGCCGCACAGGCCGATGCGGATGACGCGGATGAACCCCGCGCCAAGGATGCCCAGCAACCCGAGCGACTCGTCCGGCAGGTCGGGAGGATAGACGAAGGTCACCATGCCTGCGACCAAAGCGCCGGCAATGACGATATAGGCGACCGTCGATGCCAGCGACAGAAGCACGTCGCCGAGTGCCCCCGGTCTTGCCCGCCCGGCGACGGCCCGCCCGATGATGGCCGCGGCGATTGCGGGAAGGGCGTTCAGAACAAGCGCCGTCCAGAAGATGGTATAAGGCGCGATCCCTGCCGGCAGGTAGTCATCCTCGAGCCAGAGGCGCAGTCCGAAACCGAGCGAGAAGCAGACCAGGTAAGTCAGAAGGGGGACCGTAATCAGCCGCAACGGAAAGACCGCAAGGCCAAGCATCAGTGCGAAGGCGGTTTCGCTTGGCAGGAGGTCGATCAGTGCGCCATTGCCGGGCGCATGGGCTTGGCTGAGCGCGAGAAGTGTCGTGAACGCGGCCACGATCGCCCCGAAGGCGAGCGAGGTCCGCATCGGAGCGGTGTTCAGACTTTGGACCACATAGGCTAGACGTGGCTCCGCGATCTCCGCAAAGAGCGTTTCCGGCCCGCGAGCCGCAGCGTGAACATCCGTCCGCATGCCCTGTCCCGTATCCCTCTGCCGGGATGATTGCTTTCGGAGGGAACTAGCCCGACGGGGTTAGTCGGTAAATGCAATCTAAAGGATGTATCACATCCCTTTCGTTCGGACGAAGGGGCAGAAGTAGCAGGCTGCCGGGGGGTATTGTCGGAGGGCACAGATCAGGGCCGCCTGTCTTTTGCATCTGCAGCATGGCCCATCGTGCAAAAAAGGGGCAGGCGCTGCAAAGCGGCGGCGAAATGGTGCCGTCCCGATCACGGCCGGTTGAAGCCTCCTTGCAGTCCGCTTCACCTCTAACCTATATCCCGCGCTGAGTCGCGCAGGTGTCGTGCGCGTTGGAAAACCGTTGGGTTATAGGCTTCTATGTCAATCGATGGCTCCGTTTCCTCCCGGCTTACGCGTCGGGCCCTGCTGAACGTGGCGGGGGCTGCCATGCCTCTGGCGCTGGTGGCCGTGCCCTTCCGGGGCCTTGCGCAAGAAATAGACGCCGAAGCGCCGGCTCCTGTTGCGGCAGCGCAGCAATTCTCGTTCGACATGCTGGCCGAAGAGATGCGTGCGCTCTCGGCGCAGCCGCATGTCACGGCACCGCCGCCGGAAGGTTTCCTCGGGGAGCTCACCTATGACGATTACCGGCTGATCCGTTTCCGTGACGACCGGTCCCGCTGGGCGGACGAGCCGACACGTTTCCGGCTCGCGGCTTTCCACATGGGATGGCTCTTCCCCGAGCCGGTGCGCCTGTTCGAGGTGCGGGACGGGATGGCGTCGGAACTTCTGTTTTCGACGGATGATTTCGAGTACCTGAACGATCTGGTCGAACGGGTTCCGGAACATGCGGAACTGCCCGGCGTGGCCGGGTTCCGCCTGAACCACCCCCTGAACCGTCCGGACAAGTGGGACGAACTGGTGGCCTTTGTCGGGGCTTCCTATTTCCGTGCTCTGGGCCGCAATTCTGCCTACGGCATCTCGGCCCGCGGGTTGGCGCTGAACACTGCGACGGCACAGGGCGAGGAATTCCCGCGCTTCTCGCGCTTTTACATGGAGCGGGACGTTGCGGGCGGAAACAGCATCACCGTCTATGCAACGCTGGAAAGCCCCAGCGTGACCGGAGCCTACCGTTTCGTCATCACGCCGGGAACCGAAACGGTCATGGATGTGACATGCCGGCTTTTCTTCCGTCAGGACGTGGCAGAGCTTGGCATCGCGCCGCTTACATCGATGTTCCTGTTTTCGGAAAAGAACCGCGCGGAGTTCGACGATTACCGCCCCAATGTTCATGACAGCGACGGGCTGCGGATCCTGCGCGCCGACGGCGACGTGATCTGGCGTCCGCTGAACAATCCGCCGCAACTGACCGGAAGCTACTTCGCCGAGACCGCACCGCGCCGTTTCGGCTTGCATCAGCGCGATCGTTCCTTCGACAGCTATCAGGATACCGGCGCAAGGTACGAGCGGCGCCCCTCTCTCGACGTGGAACCGGTGGGGGACTGGGGCAACGGGCATGTGCGTCTGGTCGAGATACCGTCCGATCTGGAAGCCAACGACAATATCGTCGCCTACTGGATTCCCGAAGCTCCGGCCAAGGCGGGCGACTCGCGCGAATTTGCCTATCGGCTGCACTGGGGCGACCTGGCCCATGACGTGGGAGAGCCGCTGGCCTATGTTTTCGAAACGCGGTCGGGCCATGGCGGTTTTGCCGGGGTCGAGGCGCAGCAGGGAACCCGCAAGTTCGTTGTCGATTTCAAGGGCGGGCTTGTCGGCGGGATGGAACCGGATGCGGCCATCCAGCCTGTGGTGACGATTGCGAATGGTGAAATCACCGGGACGGTTCTCGAAAAGATCGCGGGAACGGATATCTGGCGGCTCGTGATCGATATCTCTGCTGCCGATGGCGCGGTGGTCGAATTGGCCGCGCATCTGGCTGGATATGACCGCCGTCTGACCGAGAACTGGCTCTATCAGTGGATCAACGCAAAATGATGGATCTCGCCAAGCCGGAACAGTTCGACCTGGATCGTCTGGCCGAAGAGCTGGGCGCCCTGCCCGATGCGCCGCTTGCCATGCCCGTGCAGCGCCTTGAACCGCCGGTTCAGCCCGCGCGGCTTTTCGCCGTCCTGCGTCCGCGTTCCGGACGTATGGGCAAGGTCGGTCACTAGGCCGTGGCGGCCGGGGCCGCCTCCGGGCACCGGGTTGTTCTGGTGCGCAGCCTGACCCTGACGGCCTCCCTGCTTGCCGCCGGGCTTGGTTTCATCGTGTTCCTGCAATTCGGGGCATCCGACGGTTTCGATGCCTTCGACGTCCTGCGATCGGTCCTGATCTTCGCGTCCACCTTCTGGCTGGCATGGGGTGCGTTCACGGCCTTCGCCGGTCTGACAAGCCGCCCGCCTGCCGTGCCGCGTGCGGCGGGGCCGATCCGTGCGATGACGGCGGTGCTGGTGCCTGTCTATAACGAAGATCCTGTCGCGACATTCGCGCGGATCGCCGCGATGGATGCATCGCTGCGCGCGACGGGCTGGGGCGACCGGTTCCACTTTGCGATCCTGTCGGACACGCGCGACGATGGCGTTGCCGCCCGCGAGCGGGTCTGGTTCCTGCGGCTGCTGGCCGACACGCATGGCGAGGGGCGAATCTTCTATCGGCGCCGCACGAGCAACAAGGGACGCAAGGCGGGCAATATCGAGGATTTCATCAAGCGGGCGGGAGCGGCCTATGACTATGCCGTGATCCTTGACGCCGACAGTCTGATGGAAGGCGCGACGATGGTGGAGATGGTGCGCCGGATGGAGGCGGTGCCAGAACTGGGCCTGCTGCAGACCCTGCCCACCATCATCCGTGCAAGGTCGCGCTTCGGTCGGACGATGCAATTCGCGGGCGCATTCTACTCGCCCATCTTCGCACGCGGTCTGGCGATGATGCAGGGGCGGACGGGGCCGTTCTGGGGCCACAATGCAATCGTCCGGATGCGGGCCTTTGCCGAAAGCTGCGGCTTGCCGGAACTGTCCGGCAAACCGCCGTTCGGAGGGCACATCCTGAGCCATGACTATGTCGAGGCCGCACTGCTGGCGCGGGCAGGTTGGACGGTGCGGGTGGATGATGACCTGACCGGAAGCTACGAGGAAGCGCCCGAGAACATCATCGACCACGCCAAGCGCGACCGCCGGTGGTGCCAGGGCAACCTCCAGCATTCGCGGCTGCTGCTGGCGCCGGGGCTGAAACCATGGAGCCGGTTCGTCTTTCTGCAGGGGATACTTGCCTATATCTCGCCCGGCTTCTGGCTGGCCTTCCTGGCCGCATCGATCGCCGCGCCGCTGTTCGCGCCGCCGATCGACTATTTCCCCATCGAATACTGGCCGTTCCCCGTCATTCCGGTCAGCCAGGTATCGAAGGCGCTCGGGCTGGCGATCGGGATCGGCGGGCTGCTGTTCCTGCCCAAGCTTCTGATCCTGCTGGATGCGGTGTTGCGGGGGCGGGCAGCCGGTTTCGGCGGGGCAGTCCGCGCGGCGCAGTCCACTCTGGCCGAACTGCTGTTCTCGTCCATCACGGCGCCGGTCTTTCTGATGTTCCAGACCCGGTCGGTCCTGCAGGTGCTGCGCGGCGCGGATGGCGGCTGGCCGGCGCAGACACGGGGCGACGGCACGCTGTCCTTCGGGGATGCCTGGGCGGCATCCCACTGGATCGTGACGACGGGCGCGGTCGTTCTCGGCACGGCGCAATGGCTTTCGCCGGAGCTGGTGCCATGGCTGCTGCCGGTGGCGCTGCCCATGGTGCTGGCGCCCGCGATCATCGCCTGGTCTTCGCGGCCCAGCGGTACGGCCCTGTTCAGCACGCGGACCGAGCTTCGGCCTGCGCCCGTGGTGCAGCTTCATGATCGTGTGATGCTGCGCTGGACCGCCAGCGACACAGGCCAGACCGAAGCCGCCTGACGGAAAGGGCAAAGCGGGCAGCAAACTGCCACCCGCCATGGTCCGCCCTTGCCTATCCGCCATCCAGCAGGCATGAGCGCGCCGAGCCCCGGGCGTTCCGGCGAGCGGTGAGTCCATGTCCCAGACCAATGCACCCCTGCGGGCTGCCAGCGCCCGTGATCCACGGCTGGATGTCTTCAGGGGGCTCTGCCTCGTGATGATCTTCATCAATCATGTGCCGGGGAATTTCTACGAGGACTTCACCAGCCGCAATTTCGGCTTTTCAGATGCGGCGGAAGGGTTTGTCCTGATGTCCGGCATCGCGGCAGGGCTGGCCTATTCGCCTGATTTCCGGGAACGGTCGATGCGGCTCTGGACCGGGCTTGCACGGGTATGGCGTCGTGTCTGGACGCTGTATCTGGTGCATATCCTGACGTCCCTTGCTGCCTTGGCTGCCGCTTCGGCCGTGGCGTTATGGCTGCACGACTCCGAGATCCTGTTCGAGAACCAGATGAAATGGGTCTGGCTGGACCCGTTGCGCACCTTCATCGGGCTGATCCTGCTGACCCACCAGTTCGGCTATGTGAACATCCTGCCGCTTTACCTTGTCCTGCTGGCGGCGTCGCCCTTGCTTCTGTTCGCGGCATGGCGCTGGCCAATGCGGCTCTGGGCGTCGTCCGCCGTCTTGTGGCTGGTTTCCGGCATTTTCTACCTGAGTCTGCCGAACTGGCCGTCGTCGGGCGGATGGTTCTTCAACCCGCTGACATGGCAGCTGGTCTTTGTGACCGGTCTGTTGACCGGTGTCGCGATGAAGGACGGCCGACGATTGGTGCCGGTGCGCAGATGGCTTCAGATAGTGACCGGCGCGTTTGTCCTCTATGCCGCGCTGTCGGCGCAGTTTCCTGCCGTTTCCAAGCTTACCGGGCATACACTCTGGCTGGCCAAGGAGACGTTCAACCTGCCGTGGAACCTGACGGCTTTCGACAAGACCTTCCTGACGGCACCCCGTCTTCTGCACATCCTCGCACTGGCCTATTTGCTGTCGAGTCTTCCTGTTGTCCGACGCGCCTGTGCCCATGCGTGTGCCGCACCGTTCGAGCTTCTGGGACGGCAGGCCTTGCCTGTTTTCGCGCTCGGGTCGGTTCTGTGCATCGGATTCCAGGGCGTGAAGCACGTGACAGGGCAGGAGCTTGCCACAGACAGCTTGCTGATCGGCGGCGGGCTGGCGCTGCAATTCGCGCTGGCCGCCGCACGCCAGTATTGGCCCAAGGCTCCGAAGGTCAGTTGAACCGCATCGGATCCGGTCCGGTACGCTCACCTGCGTCGAGGCTGGCGATGCCGGCCATTTCGTCGTCGGTAAGGGCAAAATCGAACAGGTCGATGTTTTCCGCCAGCCCGGCTGCACGCGTCGAACGGGGAATGACGGAACACCCGATTTGCAGATGCCAGCGGAGGATGATCTGGGCCGGACTCTTCCCGGTCCGCGCCGCTGCCTGCCGAACGGGTGCAGCGTCAAACGATCGACCCTGACCGAGCGGAGTCCAGCTTTGGGTGATGATGCCGTGCGCCTTGTGGAAGGCGCGAAGATCGGCCTGCTGCAGACGCGGGTGGAGTTCGATCTGGTTCAGCACCGGCACCACGCCGGTTTCGCCGATGATCCGCTGCAACTGCGCTTCGTGGAAGTTCGACACGCCGATCGACGTGACGCGCCCTTCGTCGCGCAGCTCGATCAGGGTCTTCCACGTGTCGTGGTAGAGGTCGCGGTGCGGGCAGGGCCAGTGGATGAGGATCAGGTCGATCCGGTCCAGCCCGATGCGTTCCAGGCTTTCCTCGACGGCGCGGCGGGCTTCGGTGCGCCCCTGCCGGTCGTTCCAGACCTTGGTCGTCACAAAAATCCGGTCGCGCGGCACATCGGTTTCCCTCAGGCCCTCGCCCAGACCCTTTTCGTTGCCGTAGATGGCCGCGCCGTCGATCAGGCGATAGCCTGCAGCAAGCCCTTCGCGCACAACCCGCGCAGTCTGCTCTGCCGGAACTTCCCACAGGCCGAAGCCGAGCTGCGGGATGCTTTGACCATCATTCATGGCAAGGCGATGTAGTTTCATTTACGGCTCCTGTGATCGCAGGGCGCATGTGACATGAAGCGGATCGGCAATGCCAGAGGGTCAGCCGATGCCCAACCCGCGCAGCCGGCGGATCTGTTCGCGGGCGGTGCCCCAGACGGCCCTGCCATCCACAAGGACAACGGGGCTGATCCCGATCCTTGTCCTCTTGCGGAGGTCGGCGGAAACTGCAGGGTCGGAGAGGTCACGGTCACCATGCGGCACTCCGGCCCGCCAGAGCCACAGTGCGACCTGCTGACCTTCGGTGCAATTGCGTGTCCGATAGAGTTCAACCCGCATGGCAACCTCCGTTTTCTGTCAGGACCAACACGGAACCGGCCCGAAGGGTTCAAAGTTTCCGGTCATGAGCCGTAATTACCGGCGAGGGTCCGCCTCTTTTCGGGAGGGCGGGACGTGGAAAAGGGGCAACGGCTGCGCATGACTGAAACCGAACTCGCCGGGCTGCGGGCCCTTGTCGCGGATGACAATCCGATCAACCTGCAAATCATCGACAGTTTCCTGCGGCGTCTCGGTCTGACCACGACGCTGGTCGAAAACGGGCGGCAGGCCGTGGACCAATGGGCGCCGGGCCGGTTCGACATCCTGTGTCTCGATATCGCCATGCCGGAACTCAGCGGGCTGGAGGCGTTGCGGCAGATCCAGCGGCGTGCGCAGACTGCCGGTGCGAGGGTCACTCCGGCCCTTGCGATCACGGCCAACGCGCTTCCCGCGCAGGTTTCCGAATATCTTGCGGTCGGCTTCGACGGCTGCATTGCCAAGCCCGTCCGCAGGGTCCAGATCGGCGAGGAAATCCAGCGCGTTCTGGGGCGTGACGCGGCAACGGCAGCAGAGTAGTTCCGCCAGTCTTGCAGAGCACCTGCCGCTGGGGCAGGCTGGGCTGGAGAAAGGCGGTGCGGCTATGCGTGACCGGAATCTGCAGGTGTTCCTCGACACGGCGGAAGCTGCGATCAGGGTGGCATCGGCTTCGCCGGAGTCCTTGCGTGCGGCCGGCCGCGTGTTCGACCGATGCCGCAGCCTGCACGGTCCTGCCGGTCCGGTGCGGCCGGAACGGCTGCCGGTCTGTGATTGGCTGGAACCGGCGCTTGACGCAGCCGATGGGACGCCGCGTCAGGCCGTGGCCGACGCGCTGGGTGCGCTGATGGGCCTGCTGGCGTGGAAACGGCGCGCCTCTGCGGACCCGGCTGATCGCAACTTCTGGAACGGTCATGCGAATGCGATGATCTTCGGGCCGAGCGGTCTGGAAGAACGGGATGACCTGTGGATCGGGGCAACGGTCATGGCGCCACGTGTGGCATATGCGGACCATGAACATCCGCCGGAGGAGGTTTATCTGTCGATTACGGCAGGCGAATGGTGGAATGCGCGGATGGACTGGACCGATCCGGGAGCAGCCGGGCTGATCTACAATCCCCCGGGGATCCGCCATGCGATGCGTTCAGGCGAGGGGCCTTTCCTCGCGCTCTGGTTCCTGCCGGTCTAGAGTTTCCCGAGCAGCTCGACCGTCGGCCATGCATCTGCAGGCAGGCCGAGGCGTTCCTGTTCCTTCTGCACCGCTATCCGAGTCGCCGCGCCCAGAATGCCGTCCACCGCGCCGACATCATGGCCAAGGGCCGTAAGCTTTTCCTGCAGGGCCTTCATCTGTTCGGCATTCAGCGCAGGGTCGGGCGTACCGGCCAGATAGGGTTCGGCTCCCATCAGGCGGGTGGCGAAATAGGCTGCCGTGGTCACATAGACGAAGCTCTTGTTCCATTCGAACAGGCTGCGGAAATTGGGATAGATGATGAATGCCGGTCCCTTCCGGCCCTGCGGTAACAGGATCGAGGCCGGCAGCCCGCTTGTCACTGTCCCGCTTCGAACTTGCACCCCCATGGCCACCCATTGTTCGGCGGGAAACTCGTTCTCGAGTCCGGTCAGGGACCAGTCGAAGCTGTCGGGGAGCGTGACCTCTTGCAGCCATTGTTCACCGGCGCGCCAGCCATGGTGTTGCAGCATCCGGGCGCCGGACAGAATGGCGTCGGGAACCGATGACTTGAGCGTGACCAGACCGTCACCATCCCCGTCCACCCCGCGATCCAGTATGTCCGCTGGCAGCATCTGGACCATCCCGATCTCGCCAGCCCAGGCGCCTGTCGTGGCCAGATCGAATTCGCCCAGCCGGTGCATCTCGAGCGCGGCAAGCACCTGCGGCCGGAAAAGATCAGGTCGCCTGCAATCATGGGCCAGTGTGACCAGCGCACGGCGGGTCTCGAAATTGCCCTGCACCGCGCCGTAATCGGTTTCGAATGCCCAGAAAGCCAGAAGAATGCCGCGCTGGACACCGTATTCGGATTCGGCCCGGTCAAAGACCGCATCCCATTCCTCTGCAAGGCGGCGTCCCCGGTCCAGTCGGTCGCCCGAGATCAGGCTTTTCGAGAAATCGAGGAAGCTTTTCCGGAAAACCCCTTGCGACCGGTCGGCCTTCAGGACCTTGGGGTCCGGTGAAAGTCCGGCAAAGAAGGCCTCGGTGGTTGCCGGGGGAATACCCTTTCCCATGGCTTCGGTCTTGATCCCTGCCACCCAGTCGCGGAAATCGCCGCCGCAAGGGGTCTGTGCCCAGGCAGGTGTGGCAAGGACGAGGGCGCCGATAAGGGCTTTGTACATGGGACACTCCATTCCAGGCAGTGAACGTAGGCGGTGCGGGGCGCCCGGGCAACCGAGCCGGTGTCAGATCAGTGCGATCAGCGCCGTCACGCCCAGCATTGCACCCCATGCCCGCCACAGTGCCGAACAGGCCGCGTCGATCTGGTCCGGGCCGGGGTCGCGGCGCCCTTCGGGCCAGACCCAGGGATAATCCCGCATCTCTCCGTGATAGGCGCGGGGACCGGACAGCGCGGTGTCAAGCACGACGGCCATGGCTGCCTCGGGCCATCCCGCGTTGGGCGAGCGGTGCAGGGGCGCATCGCGCAGGATCGGGCGGGCATCGGCCCAGCCATGGGCAAGGGCCAGCAACACCGCCGTCAGCCGGGCAGGAACCAGGTTCAGCAGGTCGTCGAAGCGGGCGGCGGCCCAACCGAACTCCTCATGCCGCGGGGTGCGGTGGCCGATCATGCTGTCGGCGGTATTGGTGATCTTGTAGAGGACCAGCCCCGGCAAGCCGGCGACCAGAAACCAGAACGCCGGTGCGATCACCCCGTCGGAAAGGTTTTCCGCCGCACTTTCGATGGCAGCACGGGAAACCGCGGCTTCGTCCAGATTGGCCGTGTCGCGTCCGACGATCATGGAAACGGCACGACGTCCGCCTTGCAGCGAAAGACGCAGCGCGTCGGCCACGCTGCGGACATGCTGGACCAGCGATTTCTGCGCCAGCAGGATCGCGGCTGCCGTGACTTCCAGAAGGCCGAAGTCCGGAACGGAGTGGATCAGCCAGCCGATCACCATGCCCGACAGGCCCAGGACCACCATGACAAGCACACCCTTCAGCTTCCGGTGGGTGCCATGGTTGAACGTCCGGTCCGCCCAGCCGATGGCGCGCCCCATCACGACGGCCGGATGCGGGAACCGGTCCCAGAGCCATTTGGGTTCGCCGAATGCGGCATCCAGCAGCATGGCGGGAATGAGGAGGGTCGCGCTCATGCCAGTGCCGCCGAAAGTCGAGCCCAGCCGTCGGCGTCAGGCAGGCCCAGCCGCAGCCAGCGACCGGAATACGGGAAGACACGCGACAGGATGTGGTGGCGGGCAAGTCGCTCCTGCCACTGCGCACAGTCCGGTGTGTCGTAAAGCCGGAACAGCGTCGTTCCCCCCAAAGGCACGGCACCCGCCTGGTGCATGATATGGTCGAGGCGGTCCGCATCGGCGGCCAGCCGGTTGCGGGTCGTTTCGGCCCAGTCCCCGTCCTGCAGGGCGGTGGTTGCGATGGCAAGGGTGGGGCCGGATACGGCCCATGGTCCCAGCATCGGCCTCAGTCGGGAAACAAGGACAGGATCGCCGACCGCGAAACCCAGACGCGCCCCGGCAAGGCCCCAGAATTTGCCAAAACTTTTCAGGATGATCGTGCCCGGGGTAGCGGCGGACGGCATGTGGCTTGCCATCGGTGACACATCGCAGAAGCTTTCATCGATCACACGAAACCCGGTCTCGGGCAGCGGGTGCAGCCGGCCGTCGGGATTGTTGGGATGCACGATGACCGTGGCGTCGCAGGCATTGTCGGAAACAGTCCATCCGCAGGCGCGGAACGCGCGGGCGTGTTCGTTGTATGTGGGTTCCGGTATTGCGACCCTGCCGGGGGGCATAAGGGCGGGTATCCTTGCGATCAGGGCCGACGCGCCCGGTGCCGCGATGACTGCGGCTTCGTCGGGTATGCGCCAGAACTGCCGTGCCGCCATCTCGAGCGCCGCGAAGGCGGCACGGTCCGGCAGGGATGTCCATGCCTCTGCCGGGATATCCGGCAGTGGATAGGGGCGCGGATTTATTCCGGTCGAAAGATCCAGCCAATCCGCGCGTCGCCCGCCCCAACGTGCGGTTGCGGCGTCGATGCCACCGCCGTGGTCGGGTTCTTCGATTCGCATGTCCGGCTCCATCATGCGTCGCAGAAAGCCCATCGGACGATCCCTGTCCACTGGAACAACACGGCTTTTCACGCCGTGGAACAGGAACAGCCACGCCGGGTTGCGGCTTTTGCGCCACGCTTCGTTAACATTGCTGTCATGGTTTTCCGTTTCCTTGAAGAAGCCGGAATGCGGCACACACTCATACCGGGGGCGGAGGGTACGATGTTGGAGTTCCTGCCGAAAGAGATCCGCGAAGGGCTCGAGGCCGCACGCAAGCGCGACCTCAAGCGCAAGTCACGACTGCGCGTACAGGTGGGGGGCGCGGTCTTCCCGATCCTGCGGTTCTGGGACGAAGGTTTTGCGCTGGATGCCGCGCTGACCCCGCATATGCGCGGTCTGGTCGATGTGTTCGACGGTGCCAACCACATCTTCCAGTGCCTGATCGTCGCCTCGGTCGAAGAGGGTGGCGAACTTGTCTGCGAGTTCAAGCGGTCCACGATGGTACTGGATCGTCCGGCATTGGACTACTGGCGGGACGAGAACGCGCCCGTAGGCTATCTGCCACGCGCCTGACCTTCAGCGCAGGTTCGACTCGACGCTGAACCCGTCCGGTATGGTGTCTCTTCCGTCAAGGATCAGGTCGGCCATCGCCACGGCAACCTTGGGCGCGATACCGAAGCCGATCTTGAACCCGCCATTGGCAACGTAATTGTCCGGCCTTCCCGGCCAGCGCCCCAGAACTGGTGCGCGGGACCGGGCGCGGGGCCGAACGCCTGCCCAGCGGTCGATGACCCTGCTCCCCCGCAGAACCGGCAAGGCGGCACGGGCGCGGGCCAGAAGGTCGTCCAGTTGACCGTCGGTCGCCGACGGGTCGGACCACTGGTTTTCGGATGTGGACCCGATGGCTGTCGTGCCATCCGCATGAGGCACGATGTGCAAGCCATCGACAAAGACCTGGGGAAGGTCACGCGCGTCGTGGTCCAAAAGCAGGGCTTGTCCCTTCACCCCCTGGCCAACCGGCTTTCCGAAGGTTGCGGAAAGGTCCAGAAGGCCGTCCTGTCCCGTGGCCCAGAGCGTCGGTCCCTGCGGTTGCGCGTCGCCGATCAGGATTTCCGCACCGCCTGCCTTCAGCGCCGCGACAAGTGCGGTCGCCGCACGACGGGGAGAGATGCGGGCCGACAGGGTGTCATGGACGAGCCAGCCGGTCGGACTGGCCGGTTCCCAGTCCGCCCCGGATGACGGCACCACAGACCACTCTGCCTGACCCTGCCAGAGCGTCTTCGACTCGGCGATCCGCGCGCGGGCATTGGCAAGCGCGCGGTCATCGGGAACCGGCTGTATTCGCCCCGATCGCAGGTATCCGGCGTCCGTCCCGCCCGCGTCCGCGACGGCGGACCACCAGCTGCCAGCCATCAAGAGGCTCTCGAGCTGGAACTGCTTCTTTGCGTTCCAGTTTTCCGGAACATGCGGAGCCAAGGCTCCGACCACTCCTCCAGAAGACCCCGCCCCGATGCCGTATCGGTCGATCAGGCGGACCCTTGCACCACGACGCGTCGCTTCCCATGCGCAGGACAGGCCGAAAATGCCCCCGCCCATCACGGTGAGATCGACCCTTGCCATTCTCCGCGCCCTTCCCCATGGTCCGCCGCGACTTCGGGTTTAGGGCATATGGCGGGCGGCGAACAGGCTTTGGACGGATTGGACTGGCGCGACGGGACCGTGCCGGTATCGTGCCGGTTCGACGACCCCTATTTCTCGCTCTCGGATGGTCTGGACGAAACGCGGCATGTCTTTCTGGCGGGCAACGGTCTGCCGCAGCGACTGTGCGATGGCTTCCATGTTGCCGAACTGGGCTTCGGCACCGGGCTGAACCTGTTGGCGCTTGCGATTGCGTGGCAGGAGTCGGGCGTTGCGGGCACACTGCGCTTCACCTCGTTCGAGGCGTATCCCCTTTCGGCCAGCAGCATGGCGCGGGCCCTCGCAGCCTTTCCCGAAGTGGCAGAAACGGCGGTGCCATTGCTGGAACAGTGGGAAAAGGGAAACAGGACGATCGACCTGCCCGGCGTTCGGGCCGAGGTTGTCGTCGGGGATGCGCGTGACACTCTTCCGGCCTGGCAGGGCGTCGCGGATGCCTGGTTTCTGGACGGCTTTTCGCCCGCCAAGAACCCGGAAATGTGGTCCGATACGCTGATGGCGGCCGTTGCGGCGCATACGGTGCCGGGCGGGACCTTTGCCACCTACAGCGCCGCCGGACATGTGAGGCGGGCGCTGGCTGCGGCGGGTTTCACGGTCGGGCGGCGGCCGGGGCATGGCAGAAAAAGACATATGACTGCGGGATACTTGGAATGACCAGACTGGACGCGGGCAGCAATGCGACCGCGCAGAATACAAGGCTTGGTATCTGGCTGATGATCGCGACGACGGTGGTCTTCGCGGCGCAGGACGGCATTTCGCGTCATCTGGCCACGGAATACAACGTCTTCATGGTGGTGATGATCCGGTTCTGGTTCTTTGCCGCCTTCGTGATGGCCCTTGCGGCCCGCGATCCGGCGGGCGTCCGCGGTGCGGCGCGGTCGCGCTTTCCGGTCCTGCAGGTCGTGCGCGGAGTCCTTCTGGTGGCCGAGGTCTGCGTGATGGTGGTGGCCTTCGTCCGACTGGGCCTTGTGGAAAGCCACGCTGTGTTCACCTGCTATCCCCTGCTTGTCGCCGCGCTCTCGGGTCCCATTCTGGGCGAGAAAGTCGGCTGGAGACGGTGGACCGCCATCCTGATCGGTTTTGTCGGTGTGCTCATCATCCTGCAGCCGGGTTATGCCGTGTTCTCGCCCTGGGCGCTGGTTCCGCTGCTGTCGGCCTTCCTTTTCGCGATCTATGGGCTGCTGACCCGATACGTTGCGCGAGGCGACAGTGCATCGGTATCCTTCTTCTGGACGGGGACCGCAGGGGCCGCCGCCATGACCTTGGTGGGTGTGTGGTTCTGGGAGCCGATGACCCTGTCCGACTGGGGCTGGATGGCAACCCTCTGCTGCACGGCCATTGTCGGGCACTGGCTGCTGATCCGCGCCTTTGCCGTGGCCGAGGCATCGGCGATCCAGCCCTTTGCCTATCTGCAACTGGTCTGGGCGTCGGGCATCGGTCTTCTGATCTTTGGCGAGGAACTGCGGACCAACGTTGCCATCGGTGCGGCGCTGGTGGTCGCGGCGGGTATCTTTACCCTGTGGCGCCAGCGTGTGCGTGCGCTGCAGGAGCAGGCTCAGGACGGCTGACGCGCCAGCAAGTCCAGCAACCGTGCCCGCGCCTCGGGAAGGGCACGGCCCTTCGACACGGGCGACAGTTCGCGGCCCAGAAAATGGCCCGTCACGGTCAGCCCGGCGATGATTTCGGCCATCGTTCCGGTTCCTTGCCCCATCATCACCTGCGGGAGTGGCAAAAGACGGCTGGCCCATTCTCCGGCGGCCTGGCGGCTGACGGCGCGACCTGTCTTGGGCGAGACGTAGGCCAGATCGTCCCGCGCACCTGTGACGGCACAGGTCCCAAGGTCAAGACCGAAGCCGATCTCGTCGAGAAGCTGCAATTCCCAACGCAGGTAATCCGCTGGCCAGTCCATGCCCCTGTCAATGGCATCGAGCAGCGGCATGGTCGCCTGCCAAAGAACCGGATGCGGCTCCCGTTCCGGCAGTGCGCAGCGCAGCATGGCGCAGGCTGCATTCATTCCGGCCAATGCGAGGCGGTCCGAGAGGACCGCGCTACGCGACCGGAGCGGTTCGACGGTAAAGGCTCCGATATGATCATCCAGCCGTGCACGCCAGACCACCTGCACCTGCGCACCGGGCTGCAGGACCGGAGCGATCCGCCGGGACGTGCCCCCACGCACCACGCCCGCATGGCGGCCGTGTTCCGCGGTAAAGACCTCGATGATCGCCGCGCTTTCGCCGTGGGGTCTGACCGACAGGAGCGCGCCTTCGTCCCGCCATTCCATGCGGTTACTATCCGTGTCTGCGGAAGGAAGGGCAAGTCAATCGGACAATCCGGGTTGGTCCAGCAGGGTTCGGCCCTGCCGGTCCTCCACTTCGATGATCCAGAGATCGCGGTCGCGGTCGCGCTGGCGGCGCAGGGTGGCGTCCACCTCGGACTCCGCTCCTTCGGCCAGCGTGACCCAGACGCGGGCGCCGGTCATCAGGTCATAGCTCCGCTGCACGGCCTTTGCCTGCCCGTCGAGAGTGGCGCATTTGACGATGACCGCGCCTGCGGTCGCGTCACCTTTGGCGGTGACATAGACCGGTATGTCGGCCAGCCGCAGCCGGGCGAGATAGGCAGAAACCCAAACGTCAGTCGTCAGTCGCAAACGCTGCCCCCCGTGCAGGAGTGTGAGCAACCATCTGGGGCGGCCTAGTCGCCATCCTTGAAGTCCAGCCCCATTTCCGAATAGCGCTCCGCTTCCTCAAGCCAGTTGGGGCGGACCTTCACGGTCAGGAACAGGTGCACGGGGCGGTCGAGGAACGTCGCGATCTCGGCCCGGGCCTGGCTGCCGATGGCCTTGATCGTCTCGCCCTTGGCGCCAAGCACGATGCCCTTGTGTCCTTCGCGCGCGACATAGACCACCTGATCGATGCGGGTGGAACCGTCGGGTCGGTCCTCCCACTTCTCGGTCTCGACCGTAAGCTGGTAGGGAAGTTCCTCGTGCAGGCGCAGGGTCAGCTTCTCGCGCGTCATCTCGGCAGCGATCATGCGCATTGGCAGGTCTGCGATCTGGTCCTCGGGATAGAACCACGGTCCTTCCGGCAGTTCGGCGGCAAGCCATTCGCGCAGGTCGTCCACGCCATAGCCCCGTTCGGCGCTGATCATGAAAGTCTTGGCGAAGGGGAAGGCGCCGTTCAACTTTTCGGTCAGTGCAAGAAGGTTCTCGGCTTTAACTTTGTCGATCTTGTTGATGGCCAGTGCCACGGTGGCTGTCGAAGGGATCTTGTCCTTCAGATTGTCGATGATCGCCTGCGTGCCGTCTGTTAGGCCGCGATGTGCCTCGACCAGCAGGACGATGATGTCTGCATCTGCGGCGCCCCCCCATGCGGCAGCGACCATGGCGCGGTCCAGACGGCGGCGTGGACGGAAAAGGCCGGGCGTATCGACGAAGACGATCTGCGCCGGGCCTTCCATGCAGACACCCCGGATCCGGGCGCGGGTGGTCTGGACCTTGTGGGTGACGATGGACACCTTTGCGCCCACCATCCGGTTCAGCAAGGTGGATTTGCCCGCGTTCGGCTCACCGATCAGGGCGACGAATCCGGCGCGGGTGGGGGCATCAGTCATCGGTTCTCTCCATGCGTGCCAGAAGGGCACGGGCGGCGGCCTGTTCGGCAGCGCGTTTGCCTGCCGCGGTTCCGCTGGCGGTCTCGCCTGTGGAAAGCCGCGCTTCGACAGTGAATGTCGGCTGGTGATCGGGGCCTTCGCGGCCCGTTTCGACATAGGTAGGGGGCGGCAACCCGCGCGCCTGCGCCCATTCCTGCAAGTTGGACTTGGCATCGCGCGCCTCGGACGTCGCTGCTGCCGCAATGCGCGGTCCCCACAGCCGCAGGACGATGTCGCGCGCTGCCTCGAAGCCGCCATCAAGGTAGATTGCGGCGATGACAGCTTCCATCGCATCGCCCAGCAGGGCTTCCTTGCGGCGGCCGCCAGACAGCATTTCGGACCGGCCCAGCTTCAGGACGTCGCCCAGCCCGATCTCGCGTGCCACGTCTGCGCAGGTCTCTTGCCGGACCAGCGTGTTGAAACGCGGGGCAAGCTGGCCTTCCGCAGCGCGTTCGTCCGCTCCGAAGAGAGCTGTCGCGATCGAAAGCCCGAGGACGCGGTCGCCGAGGAATTCGAGCCGTTCGTTCGACGGTCTGGTGGGAGAGGACAGCGAGGAATGGGTGACGGCGCGGACCAGAAGGTCCGGCCGCCGGAATTCGTGCCCGAGACGGGCCGAGAAAGCCGCGAGGTCCGCGGCCAGCCTGACCCGTTCGCCGCTCACTCGATCGCCTTGAAGAAGCGGTCGGCGCGCCAAGTCCAGAAGAACAGCATGGAGCGGCCGGCAGACGAGAAGATGATGCGGTCGGCGCGACCGATCAGGTTCGCGGCCGGAACGAAGCCGACGCCACCCACAGCCTGTCCGAAACGGGAGTCCTGGCTGTTGTCGCGGTTGTCGCCCATGAAGAAATAGTGGCCCGCGGGCACGGTGAACACGTCCGTATTGTCGGCAAAGCCGTTCTGGTCGATGTTCAGCACATCGTGCTGGCGGCCTTCGGGCAGCGTCTCGACCGACCGGGACGAGGTGCAGATGCCCCCTTCGCCAACGGGGCCGTTCTCGCAACGCGGCAGCAGGCCCATCGGACCCTGCTTTTCATAGATTTCCTCGAACACGCCAGCGGGTTCCTGCGGGACTTCCTGACCGTTCAGATACAGCACGCCGCCCCGCATCTGCACTGTATCGCCGGGCATTCCGACGAGTCGCTTGATGAAGTCGGTCCCGTTCACGGGATGCTTGAACACGACGACATCGCCCCGGCGGGGTTCGTTCGACAGCCAGCGGTCGCCTATGAAGGGACAGAAGCTGATCCCCAGCCCGGGAAGTTCACAGGAATAGCGTGAATAGCCATAGGCCATCTTGTTGACGAAGAGGAAGTCGCCAATCAGAAGCGTGTCCTTCATCGAACCCGAGGGAATCCAGAAAGGCTGGAAAAAGAGGGTGCGGAACACCCCTGCGATCACAAGCGCCCAGAGGACGGTCTTGACCGTCTCCATGATGCCGCTGTTGCTCTTGGCCTTGCTGCCTGCCATGTCATTTCACTCTTTCTGGCTGCCCTTCGGGGCGGGGGCTGTTTGCGCACAGGGCGCGGGGGAGTCAAGTTCGCGGTGCGCCGACATCGCCTATGGGACGTGCCTCTATCACGACGAAGGCCTGCGCCCAAGGATGGTCATCGGTCAAGGTCACATGGATCACGGCCTCGTGCCCCGCAGGCGTCATCTCGCGCAGGCGTTCGGCAGCCCAGCCTGTGACATGCATCACAGGCTGGCCCGAGCGGAGGTTCGTGACCGCCATGTCCTTCCAGGAAATTCCCATGCGGAGCCCTGTTCCCAATGCTTTCGAACAGGCCTCCTTCGCGGCCCATCGCTTGGCATAGGTGGCTGCGATGGCGCGGGGGCGTCCTTCGGCCTTCCGCTGTTCGCGTTCGGTGAAGACGCGGTCCTTGAAGCGGTCACCGAAGCGGGCGAGCGTGGCCTCGATCCGTTCGATGTTGGCAAGGTCGGTGCCGATGCCGATGATCATGCGGCGCTTCCTGCCATCACAACCCCTCGCGCGCGGCATCCATGCGGCGGCGCATTTCCTCGATCGCGGGGCCGAGGCCGCGATAGATCGACTCGCCGATCAGGAAATGCCCGATGTTAAGTTCCATCACCTCGGCGAAGGCGGCGACGGGGGCGACATTGTCATAGGTCAGGCCGTGTCCCGCGTGGACTTCCAGACCCAGGCTATGGGCAAGCCGGGCACCGCGGCGCAGTCCCTCCAGCTCTTCCGCTGCGGCACTTTCCAGACCATCGGCCAGCAGTTCGGAATAGTGCCCCGTATGCAGTTCCACCACTGCCGCGCCGATGCGGGCGCTGGCTTCGATCTGGCGGGGATCGTGGCCGATGAACATCGAAACGCGGCAACCCGCTTCACGAAGGGGCGCGATATAGTCGGTCAGGCGGTCGATATCGCCGGCCACGTCAAGCCCGCCCTCGGTCGTCCGCTCTTCGCGCTTTTCCGGAACAAGGCAGACGGCGTGGGGCCGGTGCCGCAGCGCGATGGATTGCATTTCCGCCGTCGCCGCGCATTCGAAGTTCAGCGGAATGGAAATCCCTGCAACCAGGGCCTCGATATCCGCGTCGCGGATATGCCGGCGGTCTTCGCGCAGGTGGGCTGTGATGCCGTCCGCACCCGCTGCCTCGGCCAGCAGGGCCGCACGCAGGGGGTCCGGCCAGGCCGAACCGCGTGCGTTGCGGACCGTCGCCACGTGGTCGATGTTGACGCCAAGCCGCAGTCGTCCGAGGGGTTTCATTGCCGCATCTTTCCTTTGGTCGAGTCGGGCGAAGATTAGGCCGGACCCGAGGTGTCGTCATCCCCCGCGCCATGCGGCGCATCGGTGCGATGCGTCAGTTTGGCGGCGGCGGCGGCCAGGGTCTCGCGCAGCTTGTGGCGGCGTTCATTGCGTTCCCGCGATTTCGCGGCGCGTGCCTTCTGGTAGGCGGTCACAAGCGGGATCGTGAGGTAGTAGAAGATCACCGACAGCACCAGTCCCGGACCAAGGGCGCCAAGGAAATAGGGCAGATAGATCTCGTGCCAGAACTGCACCAGCCCGTCCCAGCGCGTATGTTCCGGGCCGAACAGCGCCCTGACGTTGAACCACAGGTCCGCGCCTGCATTGGCGAAGGCCATGCCGATGTATTCCGGCGACAGGGGCTTCTGGATACCAAGCATCCAGTGGCCAAGCGTCATGGAAAGGACGGCGAAGAAGGGTGTTGTCAGCGGGTTCGTGTTGAACGTCGCCAGAAGGGCTGCCAGCAGGTTTCCCTTGACCAGCCGGCAGGCAAGCCATGCCGCGATGAACTGCATCCCGGGAAGGGGCAGGAAGCCCACAATGGACCCCGCGAATACGCCACGGGCAATCCTGTGCGGGCTGTCGGGCAGACGGCGCATCCGGTGCAGTACGTATTGCGTCGCCCGTTTGAACCCGCCCTGGGGATAGACCATCTCGCGGGTCCATCCCCAGAGGGTGCGAGGATTGCGCCGCTTGAAAACCAACTCTCTCTCCCACTGCCCGTGTCAGGGCTTTCGCGTCATATCGCGGTGACGTGAAATCTGGGCGACATCGGTCTCGGCCTCGAGCGCGGTCATGACCATGTGCAGATGCTCGACATCGCGGAGGTCCACATCGACAATCAGTCGATAATAGTCCGGTTTGCGGTCCGTAAACCGCAGGTCCGAAATATTTGCCTTCTGCTCGCCGATCAAGGTGCAGATGCGACCCAACACACCGGCGTCATTGGAAATGGTTATCTCGAGGCTGACGGTGTGGACGGCGGCATGGCGGCCGGAATGCCAGTGGAGGTCGATCCAGCGGCCGGGCTGTTCCTCGAATTCCTCCAGCGCGGGGCAGTCTATGGCGTGGACCACGACGCCCTGCCCGCGATAGGTGATCCCGACGATCCGTTCGCCGGGGACAGGCTGGCAGCAGGGGGCGCGGCGGAAGGACTGGTCGTCCGACAGTCCGACCACGGGACGGCTTGCATCCACCTCGTCGGCCTGTGCGCGGGCGAGTTCGGGGTAAAGCGTTTCGACCACGCGGCGGGCGGTGATCTCAGCGCTGCCGAGGCGGGCGAGAAGGTCCGTTTCATCGGCCAGACCCATCATCTTGGCCGCCGTGCGCAGGGCCTTGTCGGTGGCCTTCTTGCCGACATGGTCGAAGGCGGCGCGGGCCAGTTCCTGACCCAGTTTGACGAAGCGGCCCTTGTCCTCTTCCCGCAGGGATTTCCGGATCGCGGCCTTGGCGCGGCCGGTCGTGACGATGTCGATCCAGCTTGCCTGCGGGCGCTGGCCTTCGGCGGTGATGATCTCGACCGACTGGCCGTTCTTCAATCGTGTCCAAAGGGGCACGCGGATGCCGTCCACCTTGGCCGAGACGCAGGAATTCCCGATGCGGGTGTGGATCGCATAGGCGTAATCCAGCGGCGTCGCTCCGCGCGGCAACTGCACCACATCCCCCTTGGGCGTGAAGCAGAAGACCTGATCGGAGTACATCTCCATCTTCACGTGTTCGAGGAATTCGTCGTGATCCTCGGCGTCGAAGCGTTCGGTAAGGCTGGCAATCCACTTCGCAGGATCGACGGCAAACGGGTTCACCGCCCGCACGCCTTCGCGGTAGGACCAGTGGGCGGCGACACCGGCTTCCGCAACCTCGTGCATCTCGCGCGTGCGGATCTGGACTTCGACCCGCTTGCCGTCACGGCCCGAGACCGTGGTGTGGATCGACCGGTAGCCGTTGGATTTCGGCTGGCTGATGTAATCCTTGAAACGCCCCGGCACGGCCCGCCACCGCTGGTGGATCACGCCGAGGATGCGATAGCAGTCCGCGACATTGCCGCAGATGACGCGGAAGCCGTAGATGTCGGACAGGCGCGAGAAGGCGAGGTCCTTCTCCTGCATCTTGCGCCAGATCGAATAGGGCTTCTTCGCGCGGCCATAGACATCCGCCTCGATCTGGACCTTTTCCAGTTCGTTGCGGATGTCGGCGGTGATCTTGTGGACGACATCCCCGGTTTCGCGCTGCAGCGTGATGAAACGGCGGATGATGGAGTTGCGGGCATCGGGATTCAGGACACGGAAGGCAAGGTCCTCCAGTTCCTCGCGCATCCATTGCATCCCCATGCGGCCTGCGAGCGGGGCGAAGATCTCCATCGTCTCGCGGGCTTTCTGGGCCTGCTTTTCGGCCTTCATCGACTTGATCGTCCGCATGTTGTGCAGACGGTCGGCCAGTTTCACGAGGATGACGCGCAGGTCCTTGGACATGGCCATGAACAGCTTGCGGAAATTCTCTGCCTGCTGGCTCTGGGCCGAGGAGAGTTGCAGGTTGGTCAGCTTTGTCACGCCATCGACCAGTTCTGCCACTTCCTCACCGAATAGCTGCGAGATTTCGGTGTAGGTGGAACGCGTGTCCTCGATCGTGTCGTGCAGCAGCGCGGTGATGATCGTGGCATCGTCCAGACGCTGTTCGGTCAGGATGGCGGCAACGGCGATGGGATGGGTGAAGTAGGGCTCGCCCGACTTGCGGAACTGCCCGTCATGCATCTGCTTCCCGTAGGCATAGGCCTTGCGGATCAGATCGGCATTGGTGCGCGGATTGTAATTCCGGACGAGGGCGATGAGGTCTTCAACGTCGATCATCACCGCCCCACGGCCGGGCCGAAGCCCGGATCAGTTTTCGCCCTGCGCTTCCATGAGGGCGCGGAGCAGTTTTTCCTCGGACATGTCGTCCTGCATCGGACGGTCGATCTCGCCCGACATCAGAAGGGCCATCTGGTCCTCTTCGGGTTCGTCAACCTCGATCTGGGTCTGATGCGATTCGATCATGCGTTCGCGCAGGACTTCGGCGGACTGCGTTTCCTCCGCGATCTCGCGCAGGGCGACGACCGGGTTCTTGTCGTTGTCGCGGTCGATGCTGATCGGCGAACCGGCCGCGATCTCACGCGCACGGTGCGCGGCGAGCATCACCAGTTCGAAACGGTTCGGCACCTTGTCAACGCAATCTTCGACCGTCACGCGGGCCATGAGCGACTCCAGTTCGGATGGGGGGCATGGAAGCGCCTATCTAGTCGCATCATCCGCTATTGACAAGCGTTGAATCCGGCCTGCAACGGCCGCACCGCGTCACGATCCGATGACGGAAGGGCATCTGCCATTTCGGCCACGGTGCGCCCGGTGACGGGGTGGCGCCAGTCCGCCGCCACATCCATCAGCGGGATCAGGACGAAGGCGCGGTCCTGAAGGCGCGGATGCGGCAGGATGAGCCGGTCGGGCGCATGTTGCGCCTGTTCGGCGGGTGGCAAGTCCATCCAGTGCCGCAGGGTCGGCAGGTCGGGCAGGACCGTATCGCCCCAAGCGACAAGGTCGAGGTCAAGCGTGCGCATTCCCCAGCGTTGGATCCGGCGGCGGCCATGCGCGTCCTCGATCCTGTGAAGCAAGGAAAGAAGGCGGTCCGCATCCCAGCCCGGCGGAACCGTCAGGGCCGCCGCAGCGTTTACATAATCGGGACCGGCACCCGGCGGGAAACAGGGCGTAGCGAAGAAACGGCTGCACCTGACCGGCCCTAGCCCCGCCGCTTCGATCTCTGCAAGTGCAAGTTGCAGCGTCTTTTCCGGCGCTCTGTCTGCCTCCGGCAGGTTTGCGCCAAGTGCGATCAGGGCCTGTTGGCCGGGCAGTTCCACCTTGTTACCCTTTCGTATAGCCGAACTTGAATGGTTTTTGCCCGCACTGATAGTTTTCCATCGTTCACCGCGTATTACTCTACGTTGTCGTAGAACCACTCAAGGATGCGTCCGGGGAACTCTATTGAGGGGAACCTATAATGTTTTACAAGGACGAACGGCTTGCGCTGTTCATTGACGGGTCGAACCTTTACGCCGCCGCCAAGGCGCTCGGGTTTGACATAGACTACAAGCTGCTGCGTCAGGAATTCATGCGCCGGGGCAAGCTGTTGCGGGCCTTCTACTACACCGCGCTGCTGGAGAATGACGACTACTCGCCCATCCGTCCGCTGGTGGACTGGCTGCACTACAACGGCTTCACGATGGTGACGAAGCCCGCGAAGGAATACACCGACAGCCAGGGACGGCGGAAGGTGAAGGGCAACATGGATATCGAATTGACTGTCGATGCCATGGAACTGGCCCCGCGGGTCGATCATATCGTCCTGTTCTCGGGTGACGGCGATTTCCGGCCGCTGGTGGAAAGCCTGCAACGGCAGGGTGTACGTGTGTCGGTCGTGTCCACCATCCGCAGCCAGCCGCCGATGATCGCGGATGAATTGCGGCGGCAGGCCGACAACTTCATCGAACTGGACGAACTGCGCGAAGTCATCGGTCGCCCGCCGCGCGAACCGCGTCCGGCTGACCGGGAAGAGGCTGTGGTTGACGTCAAGTGACGGCTGCCGATGCGGCGCAGGACGGGGAATTCCTGCGCTTCGACCTTGACTGGCGCGATGCGCTTGCGTGGGAACGTGTCGATCCGCGGCACCGCCGTCGCGGCAGGGTTGCGGTTGCGGCATCGCTTTTTGCGGGTATCGGTCTGGTCAAAGTGACCGGGTCGCACCTTGCAGACCTGCGATGGCTGCATTCCGTCCCGATGGCCGCCGTCTTCATCCTGATGCCCGCCGTCGCGGTGCTCCTGTTGCAGACTCAAGCCGCTGCCAGACGGGCGCGGGAGCGTTTTCCCCGCGTTGTCCGGGTGGAGACGGAAATCTCGCCCTCGCGCGTGGTGCAGCGCGTGGCCGGTGACGAGGCGGCGGTCAGGATCGGCGCGAAATCGCTGCGCGAGGTGGTGGTCCGGGCAGACCATATCTTCCTGTCCAACGGGACCGATGTTGCGATCCTGCCCGCCCGCGCCTTCGGGTCCGGACCGGAAAAGGACGCCTTTGCCGCCCGATGGCGGCAGAAGTTGCGCGATTGAGGGTGTTTGCCGTATTGCACGGGCCGCCTTGGCATCGCATCTGACGCAGGATGGTTTTCGGCTCTGCCCTCTTCGGTCTGTTCCTTGCCGCTTTCATTGCGGCAACCCCTGTCCCGTTCCAGTCCGAGATCATCTTCGGCGGGATGCTGGTTGCGGAACCGGCGCGCTTCTGGGTGATTCTTGCCGTTGCGTCCGTGGGCAATACGCTGGGGTCTTGCGTGAATTACGCGCTTGGGCGCGGGCTGGCCGGGATGTCGATACCCGAACGGTTCCGCATCCCGGAGGCGGCGATGCAACGGGCCGAGGCATGGTTCCGTCGCTGGGGCGTGTGGTCGCTGCTGCTGTCATGGATGCCGCTGGGTGACGTGCTGACGGTCGTGGCGGGTGTGCTGCGGACGCCGGTCTGGCTGTTTGTGGCGCTGGTCGCACTGGCGAAGACGGGTCGCTATCTGGTGCTTGGGCTGATCGTGACGGGTTTCATCGGATGATGGACCGCGGCGGGGTTTCGGCTTATCTCTGCCCATGACCCGAAAGGATGCGCCGATGACCCTGCCGCCCCTGACCCTTTACCTTGCCGCCCCGCGCGGCTTCTGCGCGGGCGTGGACCGGGCGATCAAGATCGTCGAGATGGCATTGGAGAAATGGGGCGCCCCCGTCTATGTCCGCCACGAGATTGTCCACAACAAATTCGTGGTGGACGGGCTGCGGGCGAAGGGGGCCGTGTTCGTCGAGGAGCTGGACGAGTGTCCGCTGGACCGTCCGGTGGTGTTTTCTGCGCATGGCGTGCCCAAGGCCGTCCCGGCCGAGGCCGCGCGGCGCGAGATGATCGCGGTGGACGCGACCTGCCCCCTTGTCACTAAGGTGCATAACGAGGCGGCGCGGCACAACGAAAACGGGCTGCAGATGATCATGATCGGTCATGCGGGGCATCCCGAGACCGTGGGAACGATGGGGCAGCTGCCGGAGGGCGAGGTGCTGCTGGTCGAGACGGTCGAGGATGTGGCGCGGCTGGACGTGCGCGATCCGGGAAAGCTCGCCTTCATCACGCAGACGACGCTTTCGGTCGATGATACCGCCGATATCGCGGCGGCGCTGAAGGCGCGGTTTCCGGCGATCGTGGCGCCCGCGCATGACGACATCTGCTATGCGACGACGAACCGGCAGATGGCGGTCAAGGCGATGGCGGGCAAGATCGACGCGCTTCTGGTGATCGGGGCGCCGAATTCGTCCAATTCCAAGCGACTGGTGGAGGTTGGGGCGAATGCGGGTTGCGGCTACGCGCAGCTGATCCAGCGGGCCACGGATATCGACTGGCGGGCGCTGGAGGGCATCCGGTCCATCGGCATCACGGCAGGCGCCAGTGCGCCGGAAGTTCTGGTGAACGAGGTGATCGACGCCTTCCGTGCGCGGTTCGACACGGTGGTCGAGATGGTCGAGACGGCGGTGGAGAACGTGGAGTTCAAGGTGCCGCGCATCCTGCGGGAACCTGCGTGAGCGACTGGGTGACGTTCGAGGGGGCGGTGGAGCCGCTGCACTGGGGGCGGGCCACATACACCATCCTGCGCGTGCCCGATGAGGCCGTGGTGGCGCTGGGCGGGGCGAAGCGGGTCGAGGGCGAGATCAACGAGCATTGGGTGAACCTTGCCCTGTCGCGTGCGCCGGTGGTGGAGGGCGTGTTCCTCTGGGCCGGGTCATCGCTGCTGGACCGGCTGGGGATCGCGCCGGGCGAGCCCTTGGAGGTGCGGCTGCGGCCCGCGCCGGATGATCAGGTGGACACGCCCGAGGATGTGGCGGCGGCGCTGCGGGCGGCGGGGATGACGGCGGTGTGGGAGGGGCTGACGGCTGGAAAGCGGCGCGGGATGCTCTATCAGATCGGCACCGCCAAGACCGCGCCGACGCGGGCGAAGCGCATAGATGCGATGATCCAGGGACTGAGATGAGACAGATACCCCTTGCCGCCCTTGCACTCGGCCTTGCCGGGTTGATCCCGTTCCTGTGGGGGCGGCGAATGTCGCCTGGCCGCCGAGCGGGGGATGGGTCGGGGGCTGGCTGCCGCCGATGTATCGCGGGACCTATGTGAGCCTGACCTACGGGGTGGTGATCCTGTCCTTCATGTCGGGGGTGCTGTGGGGCTTTGCCACGAAGGCCAAGGGGGCGAAGGCGGCGCTGGGCTATGCGCTGTCGGTGGTGCCGGCTCTGTGGGCCTTCTTCATGGTGAATGGCGATCCGGGGAACGCGGCGGTCAATTTGGCGGCGGGTTTCGCGGGGCTGTTGATGCTGGATTATTTCTTTGCGCTGCAAGGGCTTGCGCCCGCGTGGTGGATGCGGCTGCGGGTTCTGCTGACGGCGGTCGTGCTGGCCTGTCTGGCGGTGCCGATCCTCTTGGAGTGATCGCCTGCGGCGGGCGTCGCAGGGGGCGTTCCGCCCCCTCGCCCCTGCGGGGCTTCACTCCCCGAGGGTATTTGGGCCGAGATGAATGGGCTTGTCCTGTCGGGGTGATGTTCCTACACGGGAAGGCAAAGGAGCCGTTCATGCCAGAGCTTTTCGCCTATACCGATGGGGCCTGTTCGGGCAATCCGGGGCCCGGGGGTGGGGCGTGCTGCTGATCGCCCGCGAGGGTGGCGCGGTGGTGAAGGAGCGCGAGCTGTCGGGGGGCGAGGCGCTGACCACCAACAACCGGATGGAATTGCTGGCCGCGATTTCGGCGCTGGAGACCTTGGCCAAGCCGTCGGAGATCACGGTGGTGACCGACAGCGCCTATGTGAAGAACGGCGTGACGGAGTGGATCCACGGCTGGAAGCGCAACGGATGGCGCACGGCGGGGAAGGACCCGGTGAAGAATGTCGAGCTTTGGCAAAGGCTTGACGCGGCGGCGGCGCGGCACCGGGTGCAGTGGCGCTGGATCAAGGGCCATGCCGGGCATGAGGAGAACGAACGGGCGGACGCCCTTGCCCGTGCGGGGATGGCGCCGTTCAAACCGAACAAGGTGAAGGTGTGACGGGGCTGCTGCCGCTGCTGGACCTTGCGTCGGTGGCGGTCTTCGCGCTGACCGGTGCGCTGGTGGCCAGCCGGGCGCAGCTGGATGTCGTGGGGTTCATCTTCGTGGCGGCGTTGACGGCTTTGGGGGGCGGGACGTTGCGGGACGTGATCCTGTCGCGGGAGCCTGTCTGGATCGGGCAGCCGCTGCTCCTGCTGGTGGCGGCGGTGGCGGCGGTGGTGGTGTTCTTTGGCGCGCACCGGTTGGAGAGCCGGTATAAGGCATTGGAATGGCTGGATGCTTTTGCCTTGGCCGTGGCGGTTCCGGCGGGGGTGGGTGTGGCGTTTGCGGAAGGGTTGGGGTGGCCGGTGGTCCTTGTCATGGGGATGGTCACGGGCTGCATGGGCGGGTTGATGCGGGATGTCGTTTGCAACGAGGTGCCGCTGGTGCTGAAGCAGGGGGAGCTGTACGTCACCTGCGCCTTTGCCGGTGCGCTGGCGGCGGTGCTGCTGGTCATGGCGGGGGTTCCGGCGGGGGCGGCGCTGGTCGTCTGTGCCGGGGTGGTGCTGGGATTGCGGGCGGGATCGCTGGCGCTGGGCTGGCGGCTGCCGGTCTATCGCGCAAGGCCGCCCCGGCCCGGGACGCGCAAGGGGGACTGAAGGTTTCCCAAAGGGATCAGCGTGTTAGCCGCGGCCCGCATATTTCTGCCAGAGCCAGATCAGCCCCATCGCGCCGAGGATGGCGCCGATGGAAATGGCTGCCCAGCCGCTGACGGCGGCAAGGAAGCGGAGCGCGAGCCAACCGACGAGCGCCCCGCCGATGCCGATGGCGATGGTGGTGGGAACGTCGGTCCGGACCTGCATGAAGCGGGTGGCGAGGAAGCCTGCAGCGGCGCCGATGATGACGATCGTGACGAGGAGGGGCATGGGGGCCTGCGCTGTTTCGGGGGGTGCAGGATGGCATGGTTTCGGGCACCGGGGGAGTGTTTTCGGCGTACCGGCTTCTGTGCCGCGAACTGTACCGCAAACTGTCAGCACGCAGCGGACGCTGCCGTGAGAGAGCGTTAGGGTTTTCACCCCCTCACCCCGACCCTCTCCCCCCGGGGGGGAGAGGGAGGGCGCCCCGCTTCGTCCATCGGCGCGGCGGGACGGAAGAGGGCTGCTCCCTCTCCCCTGCGGGGAGAGGGCCGGGGTGAGGGGCGAGGTGTCGGGGATGGCGCGTGGCGGGGTCGCGGGCGGGACAGAGTTTGGGGCGCGGGGCGCGATGATGCGGCCATCATGAGCGAGAGCCTTTCCGCCCGCACCACGTTGACGGGCATCCTATTGGCGCTGGGCGGCAGCATGATGCTGTCGGTCAACGATCTGGCGATCAAGTTCCTGTCGGGGGACTATGCGCTGCATCAGGTCATCCTGATCCGGGCGGGGATCGGGATGATCTTCCTGATCGGGCTGATGCACTTTTCCGGCACGGGATTCCGTCAGGTCGTGACGCGGCGGGGGAAGGATCATCTGATCCGCGTGGGCTTCGTCATGGTATCGAATGTCTGCTACTTCCTTGGTCTTGCCGCGCTGCCGCTGGCGGATGCGGTGGCGATTGCCTTCATCTCGCCCTTGCTGGTCACGCTGCTGTCCGTCGTGGTGCTGGGCGAGGCGGTGGGGCCGCGCCGCTGGGCCGCCGTGGCGGTGGGGATGCTGGGGGTGGTGGTGATGCTGCGCCCGGGGGCGGGGGTGGTGCAGCCTGCGGCGGTGTTGGTGCTGGTGTCGGCCTTCTGTTACGCGTCGTCGCACATGATGACGCGGCGGATGCGGGACACGGAAAGCGCCATGGCGCTGTCCTTCTATGTGCAATGCGGCTTCATCGTGGTGTCGTCCACCATGGGGCTGGTGGTGGGGGACGGGCATCTGGCGGGGTCGCCGGATGCGTCGCTGGCCTTCCTCTTCCGGACATGGGTCTGGCCGCCGGTGCAGGACTGGCCGTGGTTCCTTGCCACCGGGTTGTCGGTGGCCATCGGGGGGTTGATGGTCAGTCAGGCCTACCGCCTGCTGGAGGCGGCGCTGGTGGCGCCCTTCGAATATGCGGCGATGCCCCTGGCGATCTTCTGGGGGGTGGTGGTCTTCGGGACATGGCCGGATGCCGTGGCGGCGGTGGGCATTGCGCTGATCTGCGGGGCGGGTCTTTATACGCTGTGGCGCGAGACGGTGCGCCGGAAGAAGGATGTGACGGGTGACCCCAGAGGCAGTGATCTTTGATGTCGGCAATGTGCTGACGCGCTGGCAACCGGAGGCGTTCTATGACCGCGTGATCGGCGAGGCGCGGCGGCGGGCGCTGTTTGCCGCCGTTGACCTGCATCACATGAACGATCTTGTGGATATGGGGGGCCTGTTCCGCGAGACGATCTATGACTGGGCGGAGCGGCATCCCGACTGGGGGCCGGAAATCCGGCTGTGGTATGACCGCTGGATCGAGCTGGCGAGTCCCCGGATCGAGGGGTCGATCCGGTTGCAGCGGGCGCTGCGGGCGAAGGGGGTTCCGGTCTTCGCCTTGACGAATTTCGGGCGGTATTCCTTCGAGGAGGCTTTGCCGCAGATGGATTTCCTGCAGGATTTCGACCGGCTTTATGTCAGCGGCCGGATGGGGGTGATAAAGCCCGATCCGCGCATCTATGAAATGGTCGAGGCGGATTGTGGTCTGGACCCGACGCGGCTGCTGTTCACCGATGACCGGGCGGACAACATCACCGCCGCTGCACGGCGGGGGTGGCGGACGCATCAGTTCGAGAGCTGGGAAGGCTGGGCGCGGCGGCTGGTGGCCGAGGGGCTGCTGACGGAAGGGGAGGCGGGGCTGTGAGCGTGGATTTCGTGCCGTTCGAGGCGGAGCGGTTGCTGTCGTGGTCCGGTCTGATGGAGGCCTTTGCGGCGGGGCATCGCCTGCCGCAGCCGGAGATCAAGGACCTGTTCCTGTATCGGGGGGCGGATACGGTTCTGGACCGGGGGGCGTGGATCGACGGGCTGGGGGCGCTGGTGAAGGTGGCGACCATCGTGCCGGGGAATGCCGCGCGGGGGCTGCCGACGATCCACGGGTCGGTGACGCTGTATGACGACGTGACCGGTGAGTTCACGGGGCTGGTCGATTTCCATCTGGTGACGAAGTGGAAGACGGCGGGGGATTCGCTTTATGCGGCCAGCCGTCTGGCGCGGAAGGATGCGCGGCGGTTCCTGCTGGTGGGGGCGGGGAATGTGGCGCGGTCGATGGTGGATGCCTACCGGTCGGTCTGGCCGGAGGCGGAGTTCACGGTGTGGAGCCGGTCGCGGGGAAGTGCCGAGGCGATGGGTCTGCCCGTGGCCGATGATCTGGAGGCGGCGGTCAGGGCGGCGGATGTGATCTGCTGCGCGACGATGGCGACGTCGCCTTTGGTGAAGGGGGAGTGGTTGCAGCCGGGGCAGCATCTGGACCTGATCGGGGCCTACAAGCCCGACATGCGCGAGGTGGATGATGCCGCGATGGCGCGGGCGCGGGTCTTTGTCGATGCGCGGGCGACGACGCTGCACCATATCGGCGAGATGATGGAGCCGTTGAAGTCGGGGGCGATCACGGAGGCGGATATCGTGGCGGATTTCTGGGATGATCCGGCGCTGTTCCTGCGGCGGTCGGAGGACGAGGTCACGATCGCCAAGAATGGCGGCGGGGCGCATCTGGACCTGATGACGGCGGTCTATATCCAGAAGGCGTGGCGCGGGCGTTAGCGCACGACGAAGCCGTGGGCGAAGGGGTCGCGGTCGTCGATGAAGATGGTGTTGTAGCCCGTCATCCGCGCCCATCCGGCGATGGAGGGGATGATGGCGGGTTTGCCCGCGACGGTGGTTTCTGCTTCGACGCGGCCGTTGAAGAGGGAACCGATGATGCTTTCGTGGATGAAGCTGTCGCCTGCCTTCAGTTCGCCGCGGGCGGCCAGTTGGGCCATGCGGGCCGATGTGCCGGTGCCGCAGGGGCTGCGGTCTATCGCCTTGTCTCCGTAGAAGACGGCGTTGCGGGCGTGGGCGGTGGGGGCGGTGGGTTTGCCGGTCCACATCACATGGGACAGGCCGTTGATGGCGGGGTGTTCGGGATGGGTGAAGCTGTATTTCGCGTTCAGCGCGGCGCGGAGTTTCTGGCTGTAGCCGATCAGGTCGGATGCCGTGTGGTCGGCCATGTCGCGGAAGGCGGGTTGGGGTTCGACGATGGCGTAGAAGTTGCCGCCATAGGCGACATCGACGGTGATTTCTCCCAGCCCTTCGACAGGGGCTGACAGGTTTTCGGCGTAGAGGAAGGAGGGGACGTTGGTGAGGCGGACTTCCTCGACGAAGCGGCCTTCCTGACGGTAGGCGATATCCACCTTGCCCGCCGGGGCGTCGATGGACAGGTGGCCGGGGCTGCGGGGGGTGATCAGGCCGTTTTCGATGCCCATGGTGATGGTGCCGATGGTGCCGTGGCCGCACATGGGCAGGCAGCCGGAGGTTTCGATGAACAGCACCGCCACGTCGCAATCGGGGCGCGTGGGCGGGTAGAGGATGGAGCCGGACATCATGTCATGGCCGCGTGGTTCGAACATCAGGCCGGTGCGGACCCAGTCATAGTCGCGCAGGAAATGGGCGCGGCGTTCCAGCATGGTCGCGCCCTCCAGACGGGGGCCGCCGCCCGCGACGAGGCGGACGGGGTTGCCGCAGGTGTGGCCGTCGATGCAGTGGAAGGTGTGGACGGGCATGGGCTGGCCTACTGGAAGCGGTGGGGGGTGAAGGGGGAGAGGTCCACAGGTGGCCTTGCGCCCGTGAGAAGGTCGGCCACGATGCGGGCGGTGCCTGCGCTTTGGGTCAGGCCGAGGTGGCCGTGGCCGAAGGCGTAGATCACATGCGGGCTGCGGCGGGCGGGGCCGATGGCGGGCAGGCTGTCGGGGAGGGAGGGGCGGAAGCCCATCCACTGCCTGCCGCCTGCGGTGTTCAGGTCGGGGAGGAAGGATTTTGCCTTCCTCAGCATCGCTTCGGACCGTTTGAAGTTGGGCGGCAGGGTCAGGCCGCCGAGTTCCACCGCCCCGCCCACGCGGATGCCGGTGGAGAGGCGCGAGACGACGAAGCCGTGGCCGCCGAAGGTGACTTGCGTGCGCAGGTCGAAGGCATCGGGGGGCAGGGTGGTGTTGTAGCCGCGTTCGGTTTCCAGCGGGATGCGATCGCCGAGGGTGCGGGCAAGGTGGTGGGAATGGGCGCCCGCGCTGATGACCACCCTGTCGGCGTGCAGGGTGGTGCCGTCGTTCAGGCGGATGGTGGCGCCCGTGGTCGTCGGGTCGATGGCGGTGGCCTGGGCGATGCGGATGTTGCCCCCGTTCGTGCGGAAGCGGTCGGCAAGCGCGAGCGTGTAGAGTTTCGGATCGGCGATGGAGAACCAGCCGGGGGTGAAGGTGCCGTGGGTGAAGCGGGGGGACAGGCCGGGTTGGATGGCCTCCATTTCCCTTGCGGTGAGGTGGTGGAATTCGATGCCGTGGTCGGTGCGGGCCTGCCAGCCCGGGAGGGAGGCGCGGAATTCGGCGTCGGATTCGTAAACCTGCAGGTTGCCGCGTTTGGCCAGCATGTCATGCGTGCCGGTGGCGTGGAGGAAGGGTTCCAGCTCTGCCTTGGACAGGTCCATCAGGGCGGTCTGGGCGGCGGTGCTGGCCGCCACGGCCGAGGGTGCGCAGGCCCGCCAGAAGCGCCAGAGCCACGGCGCGATGTTCAGCGCATAGGCGGGCGGGATGGAGAGCGGGCCGAGCGGGTCGAGGAGCCAGCGGGGGGCCTTGCGCATGATGCCCGGCGAGGCGAGGGGGAGGATGTCGGTGAAGGCGAAGGCGCCCGCATTGCCGGCGGATGCGCCTGCGGCGGGACCTTCGCGGTCGATGACCGTGACCGATAGCCCCCGCGCCTGTGCCATCAGGGCGGAGGACAGGCCGATGACACCGGCCCCGATGATGGCGACATTGGGCATGGTCAGGCTTTGTATTTCGCGTCCAGCTTCGCGGTCCAGTCGGCATACCATGCGTTGAACATGGCGAATTGCTGTTCGACGAAGCCCTTTTGCGACGGCGACAGGGCGTCAGTTTCGTTGAAGTGGAGCGTGAAGGCCGCGTCGCCCTTCAGCACCATCATGTGTTTGAAGAAGAGGACGAGGTCGGGGCCTGCGTCCACTTCTGCCAGAACCTGCATGGCGGCGTCGAGTTCATAGGCAAGGCGGCGGGCGGTGGAGTCGCCCGCGACGGCGGCCTTGCAGAGTTTGGTCAGGTGCAGGGTTTCGACGGGAAAGACATTGCCGATGCCGGTGATTGCCCCGTCGGCGTTGCAGTTGACGTAGCCGTGGTAAACGGCGGTATCGACACCGATCATCAGGCGGATGTCGGGAGCGGCGGAGGTGATCGCCTCGCCTGCATAGGAGAGGTCGTCGAAGCCGCCGAATTCCTTGAAGCCCACGAGGTTGGGGTGTTCGGCGCGGATCTGGAAGAAGAGGTCGGCCTTGGTGGAATAGCCGTAATAGGGGCTGTTGTAGATGACCGCAGGCAGTTTGGGCGCGGCGGAGAGGACGGCCTTGAAATGCGCCTTCTGCGCGGCGGGAACGGTGCCGCGTGACAGCAGGCGCGGGATGACCATCAGGCCATGGGCGCCCACCTTCTGCGCGTGGGCGGCAAGGGCGGCGGCGGTGGCGGTGTTCACCGCACCGGTGCCGACGACGACCTTGATGCCGGCCTTCACCAGACGTTCCACCCCTTCCATCCGCTGCGCTTCGGTCAGGAGCGGCCAGTCGCCCATGGACCCGCAATAGACGACCGCCGACATGCCGAGGTCGATCAGGGATTTCGCATGGGCCACCAGCTTGTCGAAATCCGGCGTGCGGTCGGGTTTGCAGGGGGTCAGGAGGGCGGGGATCGTGCCGGTGAAGATGCTGCTGTCCATCTGGGGTGCCTTTGCGAATCCGGTGTGCTTTGGCCGTCAGTATAGGTATTGCATAAAGTTTGTCGACAAGATTTGCGGGCAGGGAAAAGCGGGTCAGAGGGTGATGGGCTGGCGGCGGTCGGCGGCGATCATGGCCTGTATCTGCTGCACGATCCGGTCTGCATGGTCTTTCGCCAGCCGGTCGCAGAGGGGGATGTCGCGGGCGGCGACGGCGGTGATGATGGCTTCGTGTTCGGTGATGTAGGGGTGGGGGTCCTGCGGGGCGAAGGCGGGGTAGTAGTAGAGGCGCAGGATGCGGCGGCCTTCGTCCAGCAGGCGGATGAAGAGGGGGGTGTAATAGGGGTTGCGTCCGGCTTCGGCGATGGCGGCGTGGAAGTCGCGGTTGCGGGTGATCATCGCGGCGGTGTCGCCTGCCATGACGGCCTTGGCGAAGGTGGCCTGACGGGCGCGGATGATGTGCAGGTCCGCGTCGGTGTGGAATTCGGCGGCGAGGCGGGTGGTGACCCGATACATCAACGTCAGCGCGTCGAAGAAGGCGTAGAGGTTGGGGAAGTCGATCTGGCTGACGACGGTGGAGCGGTTGGGGAGCATCGTCACCAGCCCTTCGCCTGCAAGGCGGACCAGCGCCTCGCGCACGGGTGTGCGGGACATGGCGAAGCGGTCGGCCAGTCCCGCCTCGTCCACCGGTTCGCCGGGCTGGAGGGCGAGGTCGAGGATTTCGTCGCGCAGCGTGTCATAGACGAGCCGTGCGCCGCCGCCGCGTTTGCGTTCTTCGGTGTCGGTCATGGGTTCCCCCTTTGGGCCGTTGATACAGGGCGGGGGGCGGGGTGCCTAGTGTGTTGGCCTAGTCGCCCAGCGTCAGGTGGCGGCCATAGGGTGGCGGGTCGGTCGGTCGGGGGGTGGCCCAGAGGACGGGGGTGGCGGGTTTCGGGGGCAGGGGGGCGTCGAGGTCGGTGAGGATGATGAGGAGCGAGGGATTCAGGCGGGCGGATTGCGCGAAGAGGTCGGTGTAATCGGTGCCGCCGCCGGTGCGGAGTTGGAGGGTTTGCAGGCTGGACCATGCGTTCGGGTCGAGGCGGGTGTGGGAGGCGACGGTTTCGTCGAAGGGGAGGAGGTGGGTTTCCGCGCCGGTGCGGCGGGCGATGGCTTCTGCCTCGGCCGTGAAGAGGCGGAGGGTCTGGGCGTCGATGGAGGAGGAGGTGTCGAGCCCGATGACAAGGCGGGGGCGGTGGTCGCTGCGCTGGCGTCCGGGTTCGAAGGGGGGAGGGGGGTGTTCAGGCGTTCGGCTTCGGAGAGGCGGGCGGTCCAGCGGGGGCGGGGCGTTTGAAGGTGGTGCGGGGGTGGTCGGTCAGGGCCAGCGCCAGCAGGCGGCGGAGGTGGAGTTCCCACGGGACCGAGGCGGGGGCGAGGTCGGCGAGGATGGCGCCGAGGCGGCCGATGCCGGTGCCTGCCTTGCGGCCAGCCTCGAGCGCGCGGAGCATCTGGTTGCGCCAGTCGGCGGCGGATTGGGCAGGGCCGTCGGCGGGGTCGCCTGCGGCGAGGTCGGGTTCGATGCCGCGCGTGCGGGCGGTGTCGCGCAGGCGGCGGGCGCGGTCGGGGTCGCGGTGCAGTTCCATCGTCAGGCGGTCGGCGTCCCATTCTGTCAGGGCGTCGATGGGGGAGGTGTGGGGGATCTGCGCCTCGGCCAGCAGGGCGGTCAGGGTGGTGGCGGGGCGGGGCAGGGCGTGGCCTGCGAGTTGGAGCGTTTCGTTGACGATGCCGTCGGCGGCGAGCTGGAAGAGCGTGGGGTCGAAGCTGTCGCCCAGCCGTTCGGCAAGGGCTGCCATGCGGGCGGAGTGGCGCAGAGCGACATGCAGGATGTGGTGGGCGGCGAGGCCCGTCTGTTCGGGCAGGCCGAGCGCGGGGAAGGCGGGGCCGTAGGTGACGGTTTCGCCCCGCGTGGTGGTCGGCCCGTCGCCATCGCGGTGGCGGCACCAGAGGGAGAGGACCGCGAGGGCGGGGTCGATCTCGCCCAGATGCGCGAGGGCGCGGGCGGCGCGGGTGGAGTGGGTCACGGCAGGCCTGCGGCCTGACGTCTGGCCGCGTAGTGCGCGTAGGCGTCGGAGGTGGCGAAGGCGTCGGCCCAGCCTTGGTCGAGGGCGCGGGAGATGAGGAGTTCGAAGCCGAAGCTGGCGAGTTCGGACAGGGGCAGCCCCTGCGGGTCGGGCAAGCTGGGCAGGTCGGCAAGGATTTCGATGGCGGCGGGCAGGGTGTCGCGGCTGGTGCTGCCCGTCAGGCCGAAGGCGAGGGCGGTCAGCCCGTGCAGGCTGCGCGGGTAGAGGGGGGCGCGGTCGGCGCGGGGGGTGTGCAGGAGTTCGGCGATCTGGACGGTGGCCGCGATGTCGTCGGCCAGCAGGGCGAATTCGGCGGCGGGGGCAAGGCCCACGGTGCCCGCGATCATCACCTGACGCAGGGTGCGGTCGGGGACGGCATCCATGATGCGGCTGACGCGGGTCCAGCTGCGGGGGGTGCAGGCGACCATCTGGCCCCGGCGCAGGCTGTCTTCGGTCGTTTCCAGCAGGTCGGGGCGGGTGCGGAGGAAGGCGGCGACGGCGGGGTGGATGCCCGCGGGGATGGCGTAGTTTCGCAGCCAGTCGTCGGCATCGGCCTGCACGATGATGTGGATGAGGCGGTCTGACAGGGCGGTGCCCATGTCATAGGCGATGGCCCCGTCCTCGATCCGGTTGCCAGCCGCTATGACCATCGTGCTGTCGGGCAGGCGGTGGCGGCCCACGCGGCGTTCCTGCAACAGGCCATAGACGGTGGGTTGCAGGGCGGGGGCGGCGGCGGTGAGTTCGTCGAGGAAGAGGATGGCGGGGGCGTCGGTGTCGGGCAGGTCTTCGGGGCGATACCAGACGGTTTTCCGCGCCTCGTGATCGAAGAAGGGCAGGCCGCGCAGGTCCTGCGGTTCGATCGTCGTCAGGCGCAGGTCGTAAAGTGTGGCGCCTATGCGGGCGGCGAGGGTCTGGACGATTTCGGTCTTTCCGACACCGGGGCGGCCATGCAGCATCCACGAGGCGGTGAGGGTTCCGGCCTGCTGCGCCTCCCATCCGGCGAGGAGGGTGCGGAGGGCTTCGCCTGCGGAAATGGCGGTGGCGTTGACGGTCATTCGGCGGCCCGTTGTTCGAGGAAGGCGGCAAGGCGGGAATGGGCAGAGACGGCGCGGGCTTCCTGCGCGATGTCGCGGAGGTGGCGGTCCTCGCGCTGGTTCACGGCGTGCAGGTGGCGTTCGGTGAAACCGGCATCGAAGAGGGTGGCGGTGATATGGGCGCGGTCATCGGGCGTAAGGGGCAGGAGGCGGGGTTCGGGGCGGTCGGTCTGCACCGAGACGAGGGTGAGGGGCGGGATGCGGGCGAGTTCGGACTGTTCCACGACAAGGCGCAGTTCGCCTTCGGTCAGGCCGTGGCGGGCGGCGATCCGGCGCAGGCAGGCGCGGGCGCGGAAGGCAAGGGTGTCCAGACGGCGGGCGGCTTCGTCCGGGGTCAGAAGGCGGGCACGGGCGGATTTCGACAGGCGCAGGAGTTTCAGTTCCACGCCCGCGATGAGGATGAGCATGACGAGCGGGGCCTGCGAGATGGGCAGGGCGGTGTCGCGCCAGACGAGGGGGATCAGGACGAAGGGCAGCAGCGCACCGAGGTAGCGGAGGAGCTGGATTTCCATAAGGAGCCGGAGCCAGAGCGTGAGGGGTGCGCCCTTCGGGAACAGCGTCACGCGGCCGAGGAAACGCTTGGGCAGGCTGCGCGTTTCCAGCGCGGCGCGGTTGGCGATGGTGGCTTCGGTGACGATCAGCATTGGCCCTGCCCTTGATGGGGGGAAGGTAGGGGTAGGCGGGGGAATGGCAATCGCCGTCCGGTCTGTCGTGGCGGGAACGCCGACCCGGGGCGTTTCCGCACGAAGCGCACGTCAGGGTTGCAGGCGGGACGGGCGTGGTTTAAGCAGTGTCATGGATGACCGGGGGTTTCCCATGGCGATGACGCTGCTTCACAGGGGACGAGGACGGGGCTGATTTCTGCTCCCGTAGCTCAATTGGAGAGAGCATCCGGCTTCTACCCGGTCTGTTGCAGGTTCGAGTCCTGCCGGGAGCGCCAAATGCGGCGGTAGCTCAGTCGGCAGAGCGCCGGTTTTCCAGTCCGTAGGTCGCCGGTTCGAGTCCGGTCCGCCGCTCCGATATACTGCCGGACAGACCGCTGCCCCTGCGGGGTTGGATCTGTATCTTTCCGAATGGGCGGGATTACTGGTCGGAGCGAGAGGATTCGAACCTCCGACCCCCTGCTCCCGAAGCAGGTGCGCTACCAGGCTGCGCTACGCTCCGACCGTGGGGGGTGGGTTACAGCCCCCTTGCGGCATTTGCAAGGGGGATGGGCGGGGAAAAGCGGTGCGGGTTGCGACGGGTCAATCCTGCCGTTCGGGAATGCCCATCCGGCTCATCATCACGCTGACGCGGGGCATGGCGCCGGTTTCGGGGCGGCTTTTCGTGGAGGAGACGGGGCGGTTTTCCGACACGCTGGGTTTGCCTTCCCGCAGGACGATGTAGATGCCCGAGGCGATGATGATGGCCGATCCGATGGCGGTGTAGAGGTCGATCGATTCGCCGAAGAGCAGCCAGCCATAGAGGGCGGCCCAGAGGATCTGGGAATATTGCATCGGTGCCACGATGACGGCGGGGGCGGTGCGGTAGGCCTTGATGACCAGAAGCCCGCCGATGAAGCCGAAGAGCGCGATGATGCACATCAGGCCCAGATGGGTGACGGGCATGGGTTCATAGACGAAGGGCAGGACGGCCCCCATCGCCAGCACGTTGCCGAGCATGGGGTAGATCATCAGGACGGCAGAGCGTTCCTCGGCCCCGATCTTGCGCACGATGACGGAGGTGAGTGCGCCGGTGACGGCGGCCGACAGCGCGGCGAGGTGGCCGAGGCCAAGGTCGGCCTCGCCGGGGCGGAGGACGACGAGGACGCCGAGCAGGCCCACGAGGACCGCCATGCCGCGCCTTGCGCCGACGCGTTCGCCCAGCATCGGGATGGCCATGACGGTGATCAGCAGCGGCATGGCGAAGAAGATGGCATAGGCCTGTGCCATGGGCAGTTGCGAGAAGGCGAAGAAGCCTGCCACGCCGGTCAGGACGGCAGAGACGGCGCGGGCAAGGCTCCACCACGGGTGGCGGGGGACGAGGTTTTCGTCGCGCCTGTCGGACAGGAGCATGGCCGTGACCAGCGGGAAGGACAGCAGGCCGGAGAAGAAGATGATCTGGACGGCGTTGTAGCTGCCGCCAAGGAATTTCACGACGACGTCATGGGTCGCATAGACGCCGAAAGCGGCAAGCGACAGGGCGGCCCCCTTGAGGTTGGAGCTGGAGCTGGTCATGGGCGGAGCCTTCGGGCGCACGATATGGGAGCGGTAACGTAATGGACCGCGCGGACGTCGGGTGCAAGGTGGGGTTGCACGGAAAACGGTCCGGCGGCGGGGGGATGGAAACCGACGGCGGGGGTCGGGAACGGGATTGCCGTTTGCCTGCGCGGGGCGTAGGGCGGGGGGATGCGTATCCTTTTCCTTGGCGATGTGATGGGGCGGGCGGGGCGTGCGGCGGTGACCGCGCGGCTGCCTGCGTTGCGGGCGGATTGGGCGCTCGATTTCGTGGTGGTGAACGGCGAGAACGCGTCCAGCGGCGCGGGGCTGACACCGGAACATGCGAAGCTGTTGCTGGCGGCGGGGGCGGATTGCATCACGCTGGGGGATCATGCCTTCGACCAGAAGGACATGCTGTCCTTCATCGAGACCGAGCCGCGGATCATCCGGCCCATCAACTTTTCCAAGGTCGCGCCCGGCAAGGGGTGGCGGGTGTTCACCGCGACGCAGGGGCGCAAGGTGCTGGTGGCGCAGGTGCTGGGTCAGGTGTTCATGAAGCGGCCCTTCGATGACCCGTTTTCCGCCATCGAGGGGGTGCTGAAGGCCCATGCCCTTGGCGCTGCGGTGCAGGCGGCGGTGGTGGATGTCCATGCCGAGGCCACGTCCGAGAAGATGGGGATGGGCCATTGGTGCGACGGTCAGGCGTCGCTGGTGGTGGGCACGCATACCCATGTGCCGACGGCGGATGCGATGATCCTGAAGGGCGGCACGGCCTATCTGTCGGATGCGGGCATGTGCGGCGACTATGACAGCGTCATCGGGATGGAGAAGATGGAGCCGTTGCGGCGGTTCGTGACCGGCATGGCCAAGGGGCGGTTCGAGCCGGCGGCGGGCGAGGCGACGCTGTCGGGCGTCTTTGTCGAGACGGAGGACCGGACGGGCAAGGCCACGCGGATCGTCCCCGTGCGGGTGGGTGGAAGGTTGCAGGAGAGTGCGCCTTGAGCGGTGCCGCTGCGGGGGGCGTGACGGACAGGCGGTGGTTCCATGTGGGGGTGCTGCTGTGCCTCGGCATCGGGTGGGGATCGACGCAGCCGCTGGGCAAGATCGCCACGCAGGACGGGCACGGGCCTTTCGGGCTGATCTTCTGGCAGCTGGTGGTCTGCGTGCTGGTGCTGGGGGCTGTCACGATGGTGCGGGGGAAGGGGCTGGTCTTCACCGCGCCCGCGCTGCGGTTCTATGGCGTTGTGGCGGTGCTGGGGACGCTGATCCCGAATGCGACCTTCTACCTGTCGGTGGCGCGGCTGCCGGCGGGGGTGATGTCGATGGTGATTTCCGCCGTGCCGATGATCGCCTTTCCGCTGGCGCTGATGCTGGGGATGGAGCGGTTCGGCTGGCTGCGGCTGCTGGGGCTGTGCCTTGGTCTGGCGGCGGTGTCGCTGCTGGCCGCGCCCGGCGCGGTGCTGGAGGCGGGGATGGTGGCGTTCCTTCCCGTCGCGCTGGTGGGGCCGCTGTGTTACGCGCTGGAAGGGCTGTTCGTGGCGCGGCACGGGACGGCAGGGATGGAGCCGGTGCAGGCGATGTTCGGCGCGTCGCTGGCGGGGCTGCTGGGATGCCTGCCGGTTGCCGTGCTGACGGGGCAGTTCTTCGATCCCTTCGCGGATTTCGGGCGGGCGGAGGTGGCTTTGGCCGGGTCTTCGGCCATCCATGCGCTGATCTACGCGGCCTATGTGTGGCTGGCGTTCCGGGCCGGGGCGGTGTTTGCCTCACAATGTTCCTATATCGTGACGGGAGCGGGAATTTTCTGGGCGATGCTGCTGCTGGGAGAACGATTTTCTCCTTCTCTGTGGCTTGCGCTTGTTTTGCTTCTGTCGGGTGTGGCATTGGTCAGCCCGCGCGAGAGGGCGGGGCGGGAGGCAACCGTGGCCTCCTGAAGCGCGTTCAAGGCGTCTGGAGGCGGTATGTTCGGTTTCGAGCTGGCGGCGGAATGGCAACCCTGGGTGGCGCTGGCCGTCCTTGTCGTGATGTTCGTCCTGTTCGTGCGCGAGACCTATCCTGTCGAGGTCACGGCCATCGGTGGCGCGGCGGTGATGATCGTCACGGGCATCCTGCCGATAAAGGACGGGGTGGCGGTGCTGTCCAATGCGGCGCCATGGACCATCGTGCTGATGTTCCTCGTGATGGGCGGGCTGGTCCGGACCGGCGCGGTCGAGGAGATCGTGCGGATGGCCGAGCGTCATGCGGGCGACCGGCCGCGCATGACGATCTTCGTGCTGTTCGCGGTGATCGGGCTGGCGTCGGCCTTCATGAACAACACGCCGCTGGTGGCGGTGATGATCCCCGTGGTGATGCAACTTGCGTCCAAGCTGCGGACGGCGCCGTCGAAGCTGTTGATTCCACTGTCCTATATTACCGTTCTGGGGGGGATGATCACGCTGATCGGGACATCCACCAACCTGCTGGTGGACGGGGTGGCGGCGAAGGAGGGGCTGGAGCATTTCTCGATCTTCGAGATCGCGCCGCTGGGGCTGGTGCTGCTGGTGGTGGCGGGGGGTTCCTTGCGCTGACGGCAGAGCGGCTGTTGCCGGTGCGGCAGAGCATGGGGATGCTGCTGAGCGACCGGCGCAAGATGAAGTATTTCACCGAAGTCGCCATTCCCGAGGACAGCCCGCTGATCGGGCAGGCGGTGCTGGAGGTCGATCTGTTCCGGCGTGACGGGGTGCGGCTGATCGACGTGCTGCGGGGCGATGCGTCGCTGCGGCGTGACCTTGCGCCGGTGAAGCTGGAGGCGGGGGACCGCGTGGTGCTGCGGACCGAGATGACGGAATTGCTGGGCCTGCAGGGGCGCAAGGACCTGCATCTGGTGGACAAGCTGTCATCCACCCGGACCGAGACGGTGGAGGTCCTGATCTCTCCGGGTTGCCGGATGGAGGGGCGCCGGCTGGGCGAGTTGCGGTTGCGGCGGCGCTATGGCGTCTATGTGCTGGCGGCGCACCGGCGGAACCAGAATATCGGGCGGCAACTGGACGATCTGGTGGTGCGGGTGGGGGATACGCTGCTGCTGGAAGGGTCCATCGAAGATATCCAGCGGCTGGCGGCGGATATGGATCTGGTGGACATCACGCGCCCGTCGATCAAGCCGTTCCGGCGGTCCAAGGCGCCAATCGCGCTGGCGGCGCTGGCGGGGATCGTGGTGCTGTCGGCGCTGGATATCGCGCCGATCATGGCGCTGGCGCTGCTGGCCGTCGCGCTGATCCTGGTCACGCGCTGCGTCGATGCGGAGGAGGCTTTTTCCTTTGTGGACGGGCGGTTGATGGCGATGATCTTTGCCATGCTGGCCGTGGGCGAGGGGCTGGACCAGTCCGGCGCGGTGGAGCTGATCGTGAATGCGGTGGCGCCGCAGATGGCGGGGCTGTCGCCGTTCCTGATGATCCTTGCGGTCTATTTCCTGGGGCTGGTGCTGACGGAATTCCTGTCGAACAACGCGGTGGCGGTGATCTATACGCCCATCGTGATCGAACTGGCGCAGTCGCTGGGGGTGGACCCGCGGGGGTTCGTGGTGGCGGTGATGTTCTCGGCCTCGGTGGCGTTTGCGACGCCGGTGGGGTATCAGACGAACATGATGGTCTATGGGCCGGGCGGATACCGGTTTTCGGACTTCATGCGGGTGGGGATACCGTTGAACATCCTGACGGGGCTGGTGGCTTCGGCGCTGATCCCGGTCTTCTGGCCGTTGTGAGGAGTGGGCGGGATGCGGGTCTTGGGTCTTGTGGCGGTGCTGGGTCTGGCGGGCTGTGCGGGGTTGCAGCAGCCTGCGGTGCCGCAGGAGGCGCGGCTGTCGGCAGAGGTGCTGACGGTGGTGCTGGGCGACGGGACGGTGTGCCGCGCGGACTGGGCCGCGGCGGGTGGCGCGGGGCGGCTGGAGGGGTGCGGGCCGGGCTATGACTACCGCGTGACGGTGGTGGAGAAGCCGAACCTGCTGCGGCAGTTCTGGTCGGAGCTGACATCCGCGCTGGGCGCGGAGGGGGCGGTGCCGCCGATGGCGCGGGTGGAGGTTTCGGGGAACGGGCGGGCGTGGGACTTCGTGTCGCCGCCGCCGGTGGACTGGGACGCGGGCGCCTTCTGAGGCGGCGTTAACCTTCTGGAATCAGGGCGGAAATCTGCGGTCCGGCGGGATGTGCCGGTGCCGTGTGTTGTGCCGCATTCCGTACCGCAAAGTGTACATACAAAATCCGGCAGGGATGCGGTGCGGATCATGGTTAACCGTGCGCTGCCGCACATGAGGCGCGGCGCGACGGAAACGGTGCGCTGCGGCGTTTGACGGTGGAAACCCGTCGAAGGAGACCACCGATGTCCGTTCTTGCCATGCCGCGCCTGTCATTCGCCCCGAGGGGCTGGGCCACGCCGCTTGTCGCGGGGTCCTTCCTGCTGATGGCGGCGACGGGGGTGGCGATGTTCTTCCATGTCGAGACGGGGGCGATGAAGGGGCTGCACGAATGGGCGGGCTGGGCGCTGCTGGCGGGGGCGGGGGTGCATCTGTGGTTGAACCGGCGTGCGCTGGGGGCCTATCTGCGGCGGCCGCTGGCGGCGGGGATCATGGGGCTGGGCGTCGTGCTGACGGCGGGCGGGATGCTGGTGCCGGAGCCGCAGGGCGGGCCTGCCGCGACGGTGGAGGCCGTGCTGGGCGCGGTGGAGCGGGCACCGGTGGCGGTGTTGGCGGAGCTGTCGGGGAAGGATGTGCCTGCGGTCATCGCGGCGCTGGAGGGGGCGGGTCTGGCCGGGGCGGGGCCTGACAGCACGGTTGACGGGCTTGCGGGCGGGGACCGGGGGCAGGCCTTCGCCGGTCTGGCCGCCGTGCTTGCACCCGCCGCGCATTAGCGGGGGGTGTCGGGCGGGCGTCGTCGGGCGGGCGGGGTTGCCGTTCCCCTGCTTGCCTTGTGTATAGGACGCCATCACCGATCAGGGACAGCGGAGCAAGGGTCATGGCAGGCCATTCCAAATGGGCGAACATCCAGCATCGGAAGGGCAAGCAGGACAAGCTGCGGTCCAAGATGTTTTCCAAGCTGGCGAAGGAAATCACCGTCGCGGCGAAGATGGGCGACCCCGATCCCGACAAGAACCCGCGCCTGCGTCTTGCGGTGAAGGCGGCGAAGGCCGTGTCCATGCCCAAGGACGTGATCGAGCGGGCGATCAAGAAGTCGCAGGGCGGGGATGCGGAGGATTACACCGAGATCCGCTATGAGGGCTATGGCGTGAACGGGATCGCCATCATCGTCGAGGCGATGACGGACAACCTGAACCGCACCGCGTCCAACGTGCGGTCCTATTTCACCAAATGCGGCGGGAACCTTGGGCAGACCGGATCGGTCAGCCATTCCTTCGACAGGGTGGGCGAGATTTCCTATCCCGCGTCGGTCGGGTCGGCGGATGATGTCATGATGGCGGCGCTGGATGCCGGTGCCGATGATGTGGAATCCGACGAGGAAGGGCACTGGATCTATTGCAGCGTGGAAAGCCTGTCCGAAGTGTCGGACGCGCTGGAGAAGGCGCTGGGGGAATCGACCGAGTCGAAGCTGGTCTGGCGGCCGCAGTCGCGGACCGAGGTCGATCTGGAGACGGCGACGAAGCTGATGCGGCTGATCGACATGCTGGAAGAGGATGACGACGTGCAGACGGTGACGCACAATTTCGACATCCCCGAAGAGGTGGCCGCGCAACTGGGCTGACCGGTTTTCCGTGGCGGAGCGTCGGGGGCGCGGCCTTGCGGGCCGCGCCCTTTGCTTTGGCGGTCAGGCGCGGGGCATTGCGCGTGCCGCGTCGCGGCTGTCGCGCCAGTAGGCGTGGTTTTCCATGGCGAGCGGAAGCGCGGCGGCCACGTCATCCCCGTCGGCGGGCAGGCGCAGGGTGATGTCGCAGAAGGCCATGCGTTCGGTGGACCGGTCGGAGGCCGCGACGCGGGAGGACAGCATGATCACCGGCAGGCCGGGGCTGTAGCGGCGCAGGCGCATCCCGAAGTCGATCATGGCGAATTTGTCGCCGAGGAAATCCGCATCGACGAGGGCGAGGTCATGGCTGGTGGCGTAGCGGTCGAACCATTCCAGCGGGACATGGCGGAGCGGGACGATCGTCACATGGATGCCCTGCCCGATCAGCATGGCGATGTGGCGGTCCAGCGGGCTGCCCGGGGACTGGCAGAAGGCCACGATCCGCGCGGGAAGGGGCGGCATTGCCGGATCCTGGCGGAGCCGGGGGAGGAGGGGGGTATCGGGCATCGGGTGTCACACGGGAAAGAGGGGGCGGGAAAAGGGATAAACTTCAGGATGATCGATTTTAAATAAATCTATCTTAAGTTGTGCGTTGGCGGGCGGGAGTCAAGGGGTGGCGCCGCCCGTTGCATCGGCGGCAGGCGTCTTGCCGCTTTCGCAGGCGCGTGACGCAGCGGCCCCCTGCGCGTCGCATCGGTTTTCATTGGCATGGCGCGGGCACATGTAATAGTTTTCACGCTCAGGGTCGGAGCCCGTGTTCTAGTCGGTGGAGTAACCTTGAATATCAAAAGCCTTGCCCAGCTGAGGGCGCTGCTGTTCGAGATGGAATCGACGCTCGGTCTGGTGGAGCTGTCGCAGAACGAACGCGATGTCCTTTATGCGATCAACGAGGTGTCGGGAGGAGCGTCGCGCACGGCGCGGTCCGAGGCGATCCGAAACCATCCTCTGGCGGCGGCGATCCCGCAGGCCACCTATCACCGTGCGTTGAAAAGCCTTGTCCAGCGCGGGCTGGTCGGCCACGCGCCCGACACGCGGGCCGGGCAATATGTGGTGCTGGTACGGGACGACGCGGAATGACGACGGGGCCGGGGCAAGCGATGCATGGCTGACATCCGGTCACAGTCACCGCGGCATCCGCTCTGGCATCTGCTGGTGGTCAGTGCGCTGGTCTGGCTGTCCTTCCTGCTGTGCGAGGGGCTGCACTGGCTTGACCCGTCGCACTGGCAGCCGAAGGTGCGGCCCGAGGTGCATATGATCTTCCTGCCGCACGGGATGATCGTGCTGCTGGCATGGTTCTATGGCTGGATGGTGGTGCCGCTGGTGCTGCCGGCGCTGCTGGTGGCGGTGGCCTTCATCGCGGGGCCGGAATACATGACGCCGAATGTGGCCCTGCTGACGGTGTCGCGAATCCTGACGGTGATGCTGGCCTTCGAGGTGCTGCGCCATGTCTGCTGCGATGCGCGGCAGGATACGGGGCGCCGGGGGCTGCGGGCGCTGTTCGCGGCGGGGCTGCTGTCGTCGCTGGCGTTCAACCTGCTGCGGGTGTCCTATGGCCATTGCTGCGAGGTGATGACGCTGGCCGAGAAGGCGATGGCCTATGCGGTGGCGGTCGGGGCCGATCTGGTGGGGCTGGTGGTCGTGATGACGGGGGCGATGCTGCTGTTCCGGGCGTTACGTCACATCTGACGCAGGGCGGCGCGGGCGGCGGCCAGCATCGCGCGGGTAAGCGGCGCGATGGCCGGCGCGGTGAGGCGCGCGAATTGCCAGTGCAGCGGCACGTCGAGCGGGTGGTCGGGCGCGAGGTCGGTCAGGCGGCCTTCGGCGATGTGGCGGGACACGAGGATTTCGGGGTTCATGCACCAGCCCAGACCGGCGAGGCAGGCCTCGACGAAGCCCTGGGACGAGGCGAGGCGGTGGAAGGGGAAGCCGGTCCTTGCGGTGGCGCCGCCGGTGACGCGGTCGGCCCAGAGATGTTGCAGCCTGTCCTTTTCCGAAAAGACCAGCGCGGGGGCGCGGGCCAGCGCGTCGCGGGTCGGGCCGTCGGGCAGGTGGCGGGCGGCGAAGGCGGGGGCGGCGGTGGCGCGGTAGCGCAGGGCGCCGAGGGGCAGCGTGTCGCAGCCCTGCAGGGGGCCGGGATGGGCGGTGATGGCGGCAGCCACCTCGCCCCGGCGGAGCCAGTCCTGCGATACGTCCTGATCGTCGATGACGATGTCGTAGAGGAAGCCCGGCGTCGCGGCGAGGGCGGGGATGACCCATGTGGCAAGGCTGTCGGCATTCACCGCGATGCGGAGCGTGGCGGGGCCGGAGGAGATGGCGGGCAGGTCGGCGGCGAGGGCCTGTTCCAGAAGGGCGATTTCGTCATGGTGGCGGATGAGGCGGAGGCCGGTTTCGGTGGCGGTGCAGGGTGTGCCGCGCCGGATGAGGAGGGTGCCGATGCGTTCCTCCAGCGCCTTGAGGCGTTGCGATATGGCGGAAGGGGTGACGTGCAGGTCGGCGGCGGCCAGTTCGAAGGAGCCGCGCCGGTGGACGGCGGCGAGGGCGGCGAGCTGGGCGGGGTCTTGCATGGGGGCGGGCCTGTGGCGGTGGAGGACGGATTAGCGCGGCTTAGGTCGGCGCAGAGAGATTAACTGGATTGATCCCCGGCCGGCGGGGTAGGTCAAGGCCGAAAGCGGGGCGGGCCGGGGTGTCCGCGATGGAGGGCGGGCAGGATGACGGCGGGTTTTGCGGGCGGGGCGGGGTTTCTGGTGTCGCTGAGCCTGATTGCGGCCATCGGGGCGCAGAATGCCTTCGTGCTGCGGCAGGGGATCCGGCGGGAGCATGTGCTGCCCGTGGTTCTGACCTGTGCGCTGTCGGATGCGGTGCTGATCGTGGCGGGGGTGTCGGGTTTCGGCGCGGTGTCGGGGGCGGTGCCGTGGCTGGCGGATGCGATGCTGTGGGGCGGTGTGGCCTTCCTCGTCGTCTATGGCGCGATGCGGTTCCGCGCGGCCTGGCAGGGGGGCGAGGCGCTGGTGCCTGCGGCGGGGGGCGGGGCGCCGCTGGGGCAGGTGCTGGGGACATGCCTGCTGCTGACCTGGGGCAATCCGCATGTCTATCTGGATACGGTGGTGCTGCTGGGGTCGCTGAGCGCCCAATATGCGCCGATGGGATGGGCCTTCGGTGCGGGGGCGGCGCTGGGGTCGCTGGTGTTCTTTTCTGCGCTGGGGTTCGGGGCGCGGCTGCTGGGGCCGGTCTTTGCGCGGCCAAGGGCGTGGGTCGTGCTGGAGGTGGTGGTGGGCTGCACCATGTGGGCCATCGCGGCCAAGCTGGCGCTGGCCTGAGACGGGGCGGGCGGTCTGTCGGGGGTGGCGCTGTGCTGCGGCTTCGGGTTAGGTCGCGGCATGGCGGCTGAACAGACCAATGCGGGGCGTCCTGTCGAGGGCGTGTTGTGGATGCTGGCCACGGGGCTGTGCTTCGTGGCCGTGACCGGCATCGTCCGCTATCTGGGCACGGACCTGCCTGCGGCCCAATCCGCCTTTGTCCGCTTTGGCTGGGGTGTCGTCTTCCTGTTGCCCAGCCTTGTGGCCGTGCTGCGGCAGGGGGTGCCGCAGGGGACGCTGGCGCTGTTCGGCTGGCGCGGGGTGGTGCATACGGCGGCCGTGGTGCTGTGGTTCCATGCGATGGCGCGTATCCCTGTCGCCGAGGTGACGGCGATCGGCTACCTGAACCCCGTTCTGGTGACGCTGGGCGCGGCGCTGTTCTTTGGCGAGGCGCTGGCGCTGCGCCGCATCCTTGCGGTGGTGGTGGCGCTGTGCGGTGCGCTGATCGTGATCCGGCCCGGCCTGCGCGAGGTGACGGACGGGCATCTGGCGCAGCTTGGCGCGGCCTGTTTCTTTGCGGCTTCCTACCTGTTCGCCAAGCGACTGAGCCAGGTGGTCCCCGCCGGGACGGTGGTGGCGATGATGTCGCTGACGGTGACGCTGGGGCTGCTGCCGCTGGCGGTCTGGGTCTGGGTGCCGATGGGCTGGGCGCAGCTTGGCTGGCTGGGTCTGGTGGCGGTCTTTGCGACGGTGGCGCATTACTGCATGACGCGGGCCTTCCGCGCCGCGCCGCTGGCGGTGACGCAGCCGGTGACATTCCTGCAGCTTGTCTGGGCGACCCTGCTGGGGGCGCTGGTCTTTGGCGAGGGGGTGGACCTGTTCGTCCTGCTGGGGGGCGCGGTGATCATCGGGGCGATCAGCTACATCACCTGGCGCGAGGCGGTGGTGAAGCGGCGTGCGGTGACGCCGGCCGAGGGCGAAACTCTCTGAACCGTTAAAATCCGGACGGATTGCCCGAAAGATGCCGCCCCCTTGTCCGGCTGCCGGACAGGGCGCGGTGGCACCTGTTTGCCGGTTGGGTGCAGACGGGGCAGGCGGGCGATGTGGGCGTTCGTGCGGATCGGGGTGACACTCGGCGCGCGTTTCGTGCAGCCGGTGGCACAGGGCGAGATGGTGGTGGAGGCGGGCGGGGCGCTGCGCGTCCTGAACCCCGTGCCGGACGAGACGGTGCGGCTGGCCCTGACCGGGGCGGGGGCGCAGGTGCTGTCCTTTGCGGCGCAGGGCGCGGCGCGGGTGCCGGTGACGGTGGGCGGGATGGCGGGAAGCCTGCCGGCCGACCTGATCGCGGCGGCGCGTGTGCCGGGGGCGGGGTCGCTGACGGGGTTTCTGGTGCCGGGGTCTGCCTTTGCGGGGGCGGCGGTGGAGGTGCTGGCCTTCGGGATCGGGGGGGTGCCCTACCTTGCCGCCGCGCGGCCGCAGGGCAGCGGGGTGGAGCTGTTCCGCATCGGCGCGGACGGGGCGCTGTCGCGGGTGTCGGGGGTGGCGGATACGGCGGACCTGCCGCTGGCGGGGGTGTCGGCGCTGGCCACGGCGACGGTGGGGGGGCAGGTCTACCTGTATGCCGGTTCGGCGCGGGAGGGCGGGGTGACGGCGCTGGCCGTATCGGCGGCGGGGGGGCTGTCGGTCGCGGGGCAGATCGGCGTGGCGCAGGGGCTGCCGCTGGCCGATGTGCGGGCGATGGCTTCGGTGACGGCGCATGGCGGGACATGGCTGGTCGTGGCATCGGCGGGCACGTCGGGGCTGACGGTGTTCGCCCTTGGCGAGGGCGGGCGCATGGTGCCGGTGGATCATGTGATCGACGAACTGGCGACGCGTTTCCAGGGGGTGACGGCGATGGATGTGCTGTCGCACGGGGACTGGGTCTTTGTCGCGGTGGCGGGGGCGGATGAGGGGGTCACGCTGTTTGCGCTGGTGCCCGGGGGGCGGCTGGTCCATCTGGCGACGGTGGCGGACCGGGCCGATCTGGGGCTGGCCAATGTGTCGGCCCTGCGGCTGGCGGTGGTGGAGGGGGCGTTGCAGGTCGTGGCGCTGTCCGCTGCCGAGGCGGGGCTTTCGGTGCTGTCGGTGCCGCTGGCGGGGCAGGGCGTCGCGGGCGGTGTGACGGGCGGGACGGGGCGGGACATCCTGACCGACGGCGCGGGGTCCGAGGTGCTGACGGGCGGGGCGGGGGCGGACATCTTCGTGCTGGTGGCGGACGGGCGGCGCGACGTGATCGCGGATGTCGATCCTGCTGCCGACCGGATCGACCTGACGGGCTGGGCCTTCTTCCGCAATGCGGGGCAGTTGGCGGTGACGCCAACTGCGACGGGGGCGGTGCTGCGCTTCGGGCTGGAGGAACTGGAGCTGCGGACGGCGGCGGGGCGGCCGCTGACGCTGGCCGAGGTGCAGGCGATGGTGGCACCGCTGCACGGGCGGCTTGCGCTGGTGCCAGCCGCCGCGCCGCAGCCGCCGGCGGGGGGCACGGCGGGGCATGACATGCTTGCCGGAGGCGAGGGGGCCGACACGCTGCGCGGCGGCGGCGGGAACGACACGCTGGCGGGCGGGGGCGGGGATGATCTGCTGTCCGGTGACGAGGGGCGGATTCGCTGGACGGCGGGGCGGGAATGACACGCTGGAGGGGGGCTTGGGGATGACCTGCTGTCCGGTGGGGACGGGCGGATTCGCTGATCGGGGGGGAGGGACGGACCGGCTGGGGGTGATGCGGGGAATGATGTGCTGATGGTGGGCGGAATGACACGTTGACGGGGTTTGGGATGACCTGCTGGCGGTGGCGACGGTGCGGATTCGCTGATCGGGG